>NZ_WKZK01000028.1:0-57353 GCF_009680135.1 Eubacterium sp. BIOML-A2 | reverse complement strand
CAACGGCATATACAGCCCCAGCGCCTCCCCGGCCTCCCTGTCATAAAGCTGGCTCATCCAATCGGCAGGAAAACTCGCCAACCGGGTGGGATCCCGGACCAGGGCAGCGGATGTGGATTGGCTATGCGTATCTTTTCATCTTCAAGATGTGTATAAACTGTAAGCTGTATCACCTTGCTTATGTACACCTACTGGGGACATAAAAGTCCCGCCAATTCAATACCATACGCTGCCCCCGCTTGAGGCCCCTCCTTAGAAACGAGCTTTTTCCTGCCGGTTGGATGCGCCAGCTCCATGAAGGGATAGCCGAAAACCTCTCGGAGAACATCCATGTCCTTTCAAAAACGCTCAAAGCGGACCTTAGAAATTCTTGGTGGGAAACGGCCCTGAAAATGGAGAGATTTTTGGATTCCGAATCCAAAAATCAGCTGACCCAGCGCGAGAAATCATCGGATTTCTCGTGATGTGTCAGTGGTGCTCCATTTTCAGGGCTGTTTCCCGCCTAGAATTTCTTAGGTCCGCGGCCGCGTTTTTGAAAGGACATGGATGTTCTCCGGGAGGTTTTCGGCTATCCCTTTATGGAGCGTCCCCCATCCGCGCCGAAACTAAAGCTCGTCGCTAAATCCCGATTTCTTATAGTTCCAGCTTCATATCCCCAAATTTGATCCATTTTCGTTTCCGCATGAATTCGGATATGCCCAGCGTCACAAATGCCGGAAGCAGGATCTGTATTACAAGTATTTTAATCAATACCATCATGGGGGGTTCCGTCTGTGCCATCACCTGCCAAGTCATGATCTGTCCCACAAGCCCTGCTGTTCCCATTCCCGATCCGGTTGCGTTGTTCGTCATATGCAGTACCATAGTCCCCACCGGCCCGAGCACCGCGCTGGATAATATGGCCGGCAGCCAGATAATTGGCTTCCTGACGATATTAGGTACTTGCAGCATAGAGGTTCCAATGCCCTGTGCGAGGAGTCCGCCGATCTTATTCTCCCTGTAGCTTGCTACGGCAAAACCAACCATGTTGCAGCAGCAGCCTATCGTAGCTGCACCTGCTGCCAAGCCCGAAAGATTCAGTATAATTCCTAATGCTGCAGAGCTGATCGGCAGAGTCAGGATCATCCCCATAAGCACGGATACTACGATGCCCATAAGAAATGGCTGCTGCTCAGTCCCCCAGTTAATCAGTGATCCCAGCCAGTTCATAAACCTGGATATCGGGGGTCCCAGAAGCAGTCCCACTGCCGAACCTGTCCCAATACACACCAGCGGGGTCAGTATAATATCCAGTTTGGTCTTTCCGGAAATCAGAATCCCAAATTCAATCGCTATGTAAGCCGCAACAAAAGCTCCCAGAGGCTCGCCCGGTCCTGCAAAGACCATGGCGCCGTCCTGTATCACTTGCCCGGCCAGAAGTTTTCCTGCAAAAGCGCCCGCCATACCAGCTGTAGCAGCCGATACCGTCACCAGCTGGCCGGCTTCCAGTTTCCTGGCCACACCAACGCCAATCCCGGCTCCCGTCAAAGCAGCCGCCACCTTCCCTACCGCATAAACCAGGTCTCCCGCAGTCCCGCCCATAAAAGTGCCGATCTGCTGGATAATTGTTCCAATAATTAAAGTAGCAAACAGCCCCTGAGCCATCCCGCTGAGCCCGTCTATGAAAATCCTGTCAAGCAGCTTCTTCATCCTATAATCCCTCCTGCACATACACTTGTCTTGTCACTCCCCGCTATTCTACCACAGATCCCCCCTCTCGTCCAGAACCTCTGCCAATACAACTTAACACATCTTAGCCGTGTCATTCTCTGTTGTAACAGTTCAGACAGGCCTGAACTGTTACACATCCAGTCAATTGTAATTCACCTGCGGCGAAGGGATGCTGTACTCCAGCAGCGCAGATTTAGCACGGTTCGAAATAAAGACAGAATGAGGGGCATATCGTTTAATAGACGGTATGCCTGTTTTGTTAGCTTGTATTCTAATGTTCGACACAACTTGGGGTTTAATAATTATTTTGATAGTAAAACTGTTCTCCACGTTTCCATGTTGTTAAATCAAGCAGTGTAAATCTTATTTCTTTCCCAGCGTTATATCTCCATATAAAACAATCCGTGTTGATTGCAGTACCAAAGCAATCTCCCGTGTGCGAAAATAGGAATACGCACTTGTAGCCCCCATTCAGGGTATTGCTTTTTAATCATGATACTGTCTCCTGTCAGCAGAGCTACAAATGCAATATGGTGTTCCCGTTCCATTGCATGGCTGGAAGTGATATAAAAATCATTTTCAACCATTTCTACATTTAACTTATCATCATCATTTGCTTTTTGGGGCTGTAATGATTTCATTTTCTTCCCGCAGCAAGATATGTTGGTATCTGTCATTGCGGTAATCATGTTCCCGCAGGCAGGACAGATATAAAAGTGCATTTTTTTCATATTACCTCCCAGAATCTCGTTAGCATTTAGTTCACCGGATAGCAGTTTTTCTAAATCAACATTAAAGATTTTTGATAACGAGGGCAGTAAGGACAATTCTGGGCAGCCTAATCCTCTTTCCCATTTACTAACTGCTTTATCGCTTATATTCATCTGATCAGCTAATTGTAATTGAGTCATATGATTTTCTTTTCTTAGCTGATAAATCAATTTTCCGATTTTCACATTGTCCATTGTTATATCCTCCCCTGTATACAAGTATAAAACTTTCCAATCTATTTACAATAAACGCTCCGTAGAGTTTATCATATTTTCTCTTATATTGTACTACTTTGAGGCTTTCGGGCAAACTAAATAATATAGGAGGCGGGGGATTTTGCGCCCTAAGATAAGAAGGATTAGAAAAAGCAAAAGAAATCCTATGGTAAATCAGATGCTAAAAACACTGAATTCCATAGGATTTGCTTATTCTTTGATAAGGAGCTTAAAAATCGGTATTATCCGACACCCCCTCATGAACTCATTCTCCGATAAACTGAAGAAATTTGGCGATCCGTTCATTTTCTTTTCTCACTACGGAAAAGAAGTTTTCTGCAGTTTCATCTGCAGCCGCGATTCCTTTATCCATGAAGATGATTCTGCTTGCAACATGTCTGGCAAACTGCATTTCATGCGTGACACATAACATGCATACCCCTTCCCCCGCAAGCGTCTCGAGTATCTTGAGCACCTCGCTGGTCATCTCCGGATCCAGTGCGGACGTTACCTCATCCAGAAGAAGCGCCTTTGGATTCATCATCAGCGCCCTTGCTATGGCAATTCTTTGCTGTTCACCGCCGGAAAGTTCATTGTGCATGGCTTGTGCTTTAGATTCCAGGCCTACCTTTTTCAGGTAAAAATTGGCTTTCTCCTCTGCTTCCTTTTTGTTCATCTTCAAGAGTTTCACCGGACTCATGGTCAGGTTCTGCATGACATTTAAATGTGGAAACAGCACAGTTTTCTGGAAGACCATTCCGCAGTCCAGACGTATCTGCCGCAGATTCTTTTTTTCTTTTACCGACAGCCCGTTTACAATGATGTCCCCGCTGTCAATCGTCTCTAAAGCGTTAATGCACCTCAAAAGTGTGCTTTTGCCCGTGCCGCTGGGACCGAGCAGGACGGTTACGCCCTCCTGGTTAAAATCAACGCTAAAGTCTTTTAAGACGGTCAGGTCACCAAAACTTTTGGTAACATTCTTTACTTCAATCATAGACATCTTTTCTGTCACCTCTCTTATCCTGATAGCAATACTGTTCTAATAGTGGAACGATAATTTCTTCTCCAGACTCTTTGCCAGTCTGGACAGCGGACTGGATATCACGTAATAGATCAGAAATACAATTCCATAGATCAGGAACGGCTTTAACGTACGAAGAGCCAGATTCTGTCCCAGTTTTGTAAGATCCATGATTCCTATCAGTGCAACTAATGAAGAACACTGTAATTGTGATATATAAAGTGTTATAGCCTGAGGCACAAGAAGTCTCAGCGCCTGTCTGGATATCACGCTTATAAAAGTTGATGTTCTGCTGTGCCCCAGAGCCAGGCCTGCCTCCCACTGTCCCTCCGGAATTGCAGACACACTGTTGTGAACCAGAACGGCCATAAACGCGGCCGTATTCAAAGACAACGCCAGAATTGCGGCCGGAAACGGATCCAGCATGATCCCTCCGATCATCGGCAGACCATAAAAAATAAGAAACAGCTGTGTAACCAGAGGTGAATTCCGCAGAGGCTCAATCACAATCAACGGCAAGGCCTTTACTACTTTATTCTTGGAGCACCGGATCAATCCAAGAATCACTCCCACGATGGTTCCGATCAGCAGGGACATTAATGTGATATATAAGGTAACTCCCGCAGCCCGAAGGAACTGCATGGCATCATTGCCGGTCAGATTTGCATAATCATAAAATGACATTTCAGTCCCTCCTTATAATACAATACGGATTTTTTTGTCGATGAACTTCGCAATAAAGGAGATGATATATGTAAAAACACAATAACATAGCAATATCATCAGATAAATCTCGAAGGGTCTCGAGGTCCTGCCAACAATAATTTTGGCCGCTCCCATAGTCTCTACTACCGTAATGGAGAAGCAGACTGAAGAAGTCAGAACCAGATTAATAAAGTTATTCACAAGTGACTTAAAGGCGAGCCTGAAAGAAATTGGAAGCACAAAATACCAGAGTGTCTGCATTTTTGTATACCCAAGAGCCTCGGAACATTCGAAGTATTCTTTCTTAACAGCCAAAAGACCGGCCCTGATGATTTCGCAATTCTGGGCACTTGTGTTGATCCCCAGAGCAATGATAGCCGTGACCATCGCATCCGTCTGGATTCCAAGCGCCGGAAGTCCATAGAAAAAGAAGAAGAGCTGAACCAGAAACGGCGTATTCCGGAGAATATCCACATATACCGTTGCAAAGATACGCAAAATACGGCTCTTTGACTGTTTAAACAGTGCCATTACCGTTCCCAGCACGAGCCCGATCACAAGGCACCAGGCCACGATAATCACCGTCATCTTCATCCCGTCCAGCAGCATATCCCCATATACATTGAGAAAATTAAAGTTTAACTTATACATTTTAAGCACCCTCACCTCCTCATCCTATTGATGAAAGGATGCCCGCCCTGTCAAGACGGGCATTCGACATATATCTTATGTTATTACCACAGATAATTTAACTCTGCCGGTTTGGTTCCCCACCAATTCTCATAAGTATCAGCCTGCCATCCAGAACTGATCTGCCATGATACAAACATGTCCAGATATCGGGCAAATTCTATATCACCTTTTCTGCATGCTGCGCAGATAGGATCTGATGTATACATTTTCTCCTGTGCCTCCAGCTTATCGTTCTGGGATGCCGCATATTCTACTACCGTATTATCTTCGAAAGCCGCATCCGCTTTTCCCTGTTCAACCTGAAGTACAGAATCTGTAAAATTATCTACATAAAGAATGTTCGCCTCGGGAGCATTCTCTGTCACCAGTGCCTCACCGGTAGAGCCTCTGTTTACTGATACCGTTACATCCGGGCTGTTCAGATCTTCCAGTGTGTGCAGATCTGATCCTGCCGCTGTCAGCATCTTTATTCCGGCACGGAGATATGGGATAGAGAAATCGACAGACTGTGCGCGTTCCAGATTGCCCGTTACATTCGCAAACAGGACGTCTACACGTCCGGATGTTAATGCCGGAAGCCTGGTTTCTGCATCTACATTTACAATCTCCACTTCGACCCCAAGCACCTCTCCAAGGCGGTTGGCCCAATCAACGTCATATCCCATTTCTTTTCCGCTGTCATCAGTGAAGCCGATTGGCGCTCCGTTTAAAGAACATCCTACAACGATTTTCCCTTTTTCTAAAATAGAATCCAGAGTTGCGCTTCCGCTGCCGCCTGCTTCCCCTGCTGCCGCCGGATCATTGGATTTTCCCGATTCTTTTTTAGATGAGCTGCATCCGGCAGCCAAACCAGCGATTAATCCAATTGTTAACATCACTGCTATAACCTTTTTTGTTCTCTTTTTCATGACTTCTCCTCCATTCTTTTGCGGTCTTTGGTTTCACTAAATCTTTTACTTTTGAATCCACTGAGGACTATCGGTCAGCTTTCTGGCTCCTGCCTCCGTGATCAGATACCCGTCTTCCATCCTCATTCCTGATACATCCGCCTCGAAAAGCGGGATGTCGATCGAAATCACCATATCCTTTTCGATGACAGTGCTGCTGGATGGACCGAAAATAGGTGGTTCAAACTCAATCACGCCAACACTGTGAAGCCCGGAGTACATAAAGTTTTTCTCATATCCCGCCTCCTTCATCACCTGTCTTCCCATCTCCTCAACACGGCTTCCAATGTTTCCCGGAACCAGATTCTCTGCGCACAGGTTCTGCGCCCTGATCATCGCCTTTACTGCTTTCTCAGCCTTTTCCCCCGGGTTCCCCACCAGCACAGTTCTTCCGCAGGCTCCGTGATATCCCTCATATCTGGGAGCGAGTGTAATCACCACAATATCATTTTCTTCGATCACCCTCGTTGTCGTCCGGGCGAGAACATGAGCCGCATTGGGGCCTGATGAGACAATCGGGTCGATTCCATAACCCTCACATCCCATTTTCCGCATAACATACTCCGCTTCCGCTGCAATCTTCCTTTCTGTTATTCCCGGCCTCACCGCTGCAATCGCTGCCTGCATTCCAGCGTTGGCTATCTCATATGCCCTGCATATGACAGCGATTTCGCTTTGAGATTTTATGCCTCTTAAAGGTGCCAGAAGCTGGTCCGTGTCCACCAGTTCTGCATCAGGATAAGCCCGCAGTAAGGCTTCATATAATTCTGCCCCCATATATACCTTTGCTGCCAATCCAATCCTTTCAGGTTCTTTTCCTGCATACTGCCGGATAATCTCCTTCAGCGTTTCTACCTTTGAAAACGGATAATCCTCATCCTCCGCCGCCAATTCGGCCAGCACCTTGATCTCCCTGACAGCTGCTCTCTCTCCTGCATATCCGTCAGTCTCCGGCCCGGTTAAGATAAGGGGCTCTCTGTCTGGTACAAACATGACCAGTACCGGCTCAAAATGTGTCTGAAAATCTGTATAGTATCTTGCATATGCATTGCCATAGGTAGCTCTGTCATCACTGTATGCCAGAATAATATCCAATTTCCGTTCCCGCATAACAGCCTGTACTTTTTCCCATCTTTGCGGGTATTCTGTCCTCGGAATCCTGATTAACTCATCCTGCATGTTGCATCTCCTTTTCGCTTTCTCTTTGTACTGTATTATTCTCTACTTATTCCTTAAACAGCTTAAAAACTGCTTTCCGATACCCCACCATTTCCTTATTATCATTGACGACCGCTGCCGGATACAGCTCCTTAAGCTGCTCCGCCACCTCCTGATTGTCATAGTCAAGCTCTTCAAACACCCTCAGAACCGCGGCTGCAAATTCATCATGGCTGCCATCCATGATCTTCACAACGACTCCTACGCCAAGCGAACGGATTCCCAGTGCGTATACTCCCATCGCGCCGCTTTTTCCCAGCAGGTCGCCGCTGGATGCCAGTACCGAACATACAATGTCTTTTCCCGCGATCATATGGGGATATTGATGAATCATATTTATGTTTTTGATCACTGCCGTCTGCAGTACCAGATCCTGAATCAGTTCCGGACATACAAGCCGCAGATAGGAGGTCGCTATTGAGTGGAACGGCACGGCATATACCGGAACACCGCAGCCATCGACGCCTGTCCTTATGTCTTTTGCTGCCACATCCGTCATCATGGATATAATCCTCAGGATTTCCTGCTGAGTCCGGCTGTCCCGTCTCCAGTAACCGGATACCTCCTCCCCCAGCTCTCTCGCCAGCAGCATCATGCCCAAATGCTTTCCGGAACAATTGTGGTATACTTTACGGGGCGGCATATGATTCTCAATCAGACGGTTCCTCTCTGAGAGCCGGTTTGGATATGTTGGCAGCATAATCATCTGCTCTTCCTTCAGTCCGGTCTTTTGCATGATTGATTCCAATACTCTTACATGCTCTTCATCGCCCCAGTGAGATCCTGAGAACAGTGCTGTCTCTTCCTCTGTAAGGCCATACTTCTGATCCAGTCCATGAATCAAAACCGGCAGTGACTGAATCGGTTTTGAAGCACTCCTGTAAAAACAGGTCCAGTCAGTATCCCCCACTGCTGCCGTAATTCCGTCTTTGTCTACCACACAGGCAGCTCCGTGATGGACACACTCTAAAATATCCTCCCTGTATTCTTCAAACAGTACTTTCGTATTCACTTTTCACTCCTTTCGATATTATCATTTTCTCTTTTTTTACATTTTTAAATTTAAAGTCAAATAAAAGTATGATACAATGGATAACACCAATAGGTCTGAGAAAAAACTGTTAATTGTGCACAATATTCATTCTTTTTTTTAATTTTTTTTATCCATTTCCTTTAATTATACTCATATTGCCCGGGATGTCATTATTTTATCTTGTACAAAAATATCACTATCTTGGCTTAGAGGAGGAATTTTGAATGATTAACAAGACAAATCAAAAAGCGCAGAATCTCGTTGACTTTCCGCAGTATCAGGCTACTTTGGCTGAAACACAGACCGGAGCTCCCTTTATTCAGTACAATCTTGATGTCACCCCCGATTCACAATGGTTCATAGCACACACAAACCCGAAAGCCAGGGCGCGACTGCCTTACGTGCAGGAGGTCGGGGAATTCGTAACGGGAAAAAATTACATGACAACCCGGCAGGGCTTACAATCTTATCTTCTAAAAATCACGCTGGATGGACAAGGCTATATCAACTTCGACGGGAAGCATTATACACTTTCCCCCGGACAATTTTTCTGGATCGACTGCCGAAAGCTGAACTATTATGCCATCGATCCGGACATCCCGCACTGGAATGTGATCTGGATGCATTTCTGGGGAAACTCGACGCATGACTATTACGATAGTTTCATGGAGCTGAATAACAACAGCCCTATCGGAACCATGAGAAACAGCGATGCCGTTCAGCTGCTTCGGAAATTAATCGGATACTACAGCACATACATCTACAGTGATTACCAGACCGACATTAAAGCCGCGTCCATCATCACCACGCTAATGACCTGCTGCATGGAATCTGCCATACACGACAAAACAATGTCGCTCAAGAAGCAGCCTCCCAAATTTGTTCCGCGGGCTCAGGAGTATATTACAGAACATTTTAACGAACGGATTACCCTGGACTCTCTTGCAGAAGAATTTTACGTCAACAAATTTTATCTGCAGAAACAGTTCCGGCTCTATGTCGGAAGCACCCCGGGTGAATTCCAGCGCAGTATCCGGATCGACAAGGCCAAAGAGCTGCTGCGTGTCACCACAATGTCCATCAATGACATATCGGAACACTTAGGCTTCGAAAGCGTCGGATATTTTATCCGCTGCTTTAAGAAAGAAGACGGGAAGACGCCGCTGCAATACCGGCGGGAGTGGGGAGTATAAAAAAGAATCCGGCAGGAGCACACTGCCTCATAAGCAGAAAACATGCCGCCACGTCTGTGGCCGGACGCCGAATTACCTTTTTTGTTTCCGGTATCGGTATTACCGCTCAAATGCAAAAGAGGCTGACGCACTAAATAGTGCTTCAGCCTCTTTTTCATCCACATATTGCGGCAATGCATTTTCAAACATATTCTAGCGCAGGAACACGCCTTTTTTCATGATTAGTTCATCGTCCAGGTACAAATCGGGTTCCAGGATGATTCCATCCATATGGCAGTCCGCCTTATTGGTTCCGCCAAATGAAGTATTGCTTCCGAAAGCAATATGAACAGTTCCATACACTTTCTCATCCTCCAAAATATTTCCGCAGAGGACGGCGGCATGATTTGTTCCTATCCCCAGTTCCGCTGTTATGCCGTTTTCAGGTTTTGCAAACAGGATCTGCAATGTCCCGCTGTCTCCTTCCAGACTTTTCAGCCGGCCCTTTTCGATGGTTACGGTCAATGGCTCCTCAAGTATTCCCATTGCTTCCATTGAGCCGTCGATGACCATGCTTCCGTTCACACCGTCTTCCAACGGGGCGATGTATGCCTCTCCTGAGGGAAGATTGCCCGCCTCGCCGGGATTGCGGTAAACCCCTGTACTGGGTACACCGTTTCTTCCCTTCAGATTTAGTGTCAGAACATGTCCGTCCTTTTCGATCCTGGCCATGGATGCCTCTGTTAGCATCTGGGCATACCGCTTCGTATCAGCCTCTACCTTCCGAAAATCCGCAGTCATCGCCCCTTTTGAAAACATTTCCTCTGTGATCCCCGGCATAGTGCCGATTCTCGCACCGGCTTTTGCCGCGCCGATCCTGGCATTGGTGTGTGTCATGGAATGCTCTGTAATGCAGATTACCACATCCGATGCACACATGGCCGCTGCTATGGCGGCAGGCGGCTCTTCTCCGGAAACGCTCCGATTCTTCATGCACATAAAAAGTGCCTCGCAGTTCATACCTAAAGCGGTCTCATACACCTGGTATCCCAGATCATACTTATCCAGATCCGCGACCACCAGCACCTGCTCGCCCTCTTTTACATCCATACAGGCCATAAGGAGATTCTCTGCGCTTTCCCTGATATCCATCTCCGTTTTTCCCGTCTTCATTTCAGTTTCCTTCTTTCTGCTGCATTTTTTAACAGTTATTCTGCTTGCTTCAATCCACGCTGGATAATTTCAAAGTGTACGGCTGCAGCTTACTTATTCATGTTTATTCCCGGCCGTCTCCCAAAGTCTGCAGTTTCTTCATAGATCCGTATAGTTTCTGAATACGCGCAAATTCCTCTTCATCATAAAATCTGCACTGTTTTCTTCCATATGACTTCGCTGCCTCAATTACAAACCGGGTCGTCATTTCCACATCCGCACCATGGGTGGCTCCAGTACCGCATCCCGGTACCGCGGTCTCCGTCGTAATTGCAACACCAACCACAGGAACATCCGTGGCAACAGCCGGCTGAAGCACGCTGTTGAGGTGATAGAGGTCATTTCCGTAAGGTGTGATGTCCTGTGTGGTAATTGGAAATACATAAGGTGCTTTTCCCGTCGTTATCTCCACAATGTCCAGCAGATCCTCGCTGATTCTAAGGATATACCCCTCCTTAACGGTCGGAGATATTGCAAATCCCTTATGGTTAATCACTCGGTTTCCCTTGGTCGTGTCGACTGTCAGAATCGCATCCATATCCTCTGTAATCTCTTCGTCATTGCACTGCTGCATGCTGACCGGTGAATCCATGAAGTCCACCGGTTCATGCGGTTCCGTCGGTGCATCCGCACATACGTGTGTCACGAGAACCACATCTCCCTCCAGCGTATCCCCCTTTTTCTGCATATCCAGAAGCTTGGCTGCCGCGGTAAGTACGGTCAGTGCGCCGTCACCGTCAGACACGAAACCAATCCGTTCGGGACGCGCGCCAAGGCCGCCCAGCCTGCCGATAATTCCCAGGGTCGGCGCATCGCCGCCGCTTCTTTTTCCATTGCTTCCATGGACACATACCTTTACCACATCCGTTTTCCCCTTGTCTCCGTAAATTGGATATGCCTCCACATCCGCATCCTTCTGGATGCTTCTTAAGTATTCCTCTACTCTCCTGCCGTCGGCATTGATATCATCCAGAATATCATAGAGTTCCAGCATCTGCTTAAAAACCATTTTCTCATCCTCGCAATTTCTTATATTGTTTCTTCACATTGATTTGTGAAATCTTCTGTTATATAATTTGTTAAAACACACCCGGAGGTTTTTCATTATGAGCGTTATTACTGTGTCTGACGTTCTGCACCTGCCCTCTCTGTCCGGCGCCAGGATTAAAGCCGGTACGGACGGCCTGGACAGACAGGTAGAATATGTCAGTGTTTTTGATAATTACATCAGCGAACTGGACTTTGCATCGCTTGACACCAAATCCAGGAATTCCTTTTTTATGACAGCTTTCTATCACGGCAAGGACGATCCCCAGTACATCCTCTATGCCCTGAAGTATTTTCATGCCATTCATACCGCAGCGCTCTGCATTATTGACGAAAATATGGACGAACTGCCCGAAGAAGCTTATGCCTATGCCAATCAGTGCGGACTGCCTATATTATTTATCGACAAGGATGTCCCTTATTCCATTATTATTTCCGAGATAACGGAACAGCTGCTCTTTTACAAAAACCTGAACAGCCAGGAGGAGATTCTTGCCCAGCTGGCTGACAGGGAGCTGTCTGACAATAGAAAAGCGATGCTTATCCAGCGTCTGAATCCTTACTTTGCCAAAAATGTATTATGTTTTTACTGCCGCGTGGAAGCAGGCATGCCCCTGCCCCGTCCGGCTCTGGCCGAAAAATTCAGCCGGGACGTTTTGTTTTTTGCTGCGGGATACCGGGGAGGCATTTTGATTATCCGCTCTTTTAAGGATAATTCGCCCCATGCGATTGATAAATATATCTCACAGACTGCGGCCGCCATCTTTGAAAGCTATCCCGAATGTATGGCTGGTATCAGCAGCTGCTGTCCTCTTTACAGCCTGGGGGATGCCATTTCACAGGCGTACCATGCCGCTTCCTCCTGCCCGTACCAGCCAGGCAAAGTCATATATTTCCGGGCTCTTGGAGTACTGCGCCTCTTTTTAAAGCTGGAAGGCCACCCTGCCATAGATGAATTTTATCTGGAGACAGCGCAGCCTATTTTAGAGTATGATGAAAGATACCATTCTCATCTGATGCATACCATTCACGATTTTATTGAGAACGATATGGACTATACCAAAACAAGCAAGGCGCTCTTTGTCCATGAAAACACCATACGCTATCGGATCAACAAGGTAAAAAATATGATTCCCTACGGGCAGAGCGATACCGATTTTCTCCAGACTCTTTACATACTGTATATCATACGTAAGTTAAAGGATTATTAACGCAGCTGCGCTATTTGGACTTGAATGCCCCCAGCATGGAGTTGGCAAAATCATGCAGCGCACATCCAACCAGGGAGCCCGCGCCAAGAATCATCAGGATATCATCGTTTTTCGGATTCTTCTTAATTACAATAATACGGATGATAGTGGCAATGATGACGGTCAATCCATATATGGTTCCGCCCACCAGGATACCGGTGGCAAACAGGATTCCAACCTGGTGGTTTCCTCCTGCGATCTGAATGACGGCCCCCGGAATTGCCCAGATCGCCAGCCATTTCAATACCTCAATTGATGAACCCGCTTCAATCGTGGAGGCATATGTAGCGTTAATCGGCGGGAACAGCCCCTGTGAGAAGTATGTTTTTGCAAAGATAGCAACAATGACAAATGCCACTGCAAAACCAAGCAGCTCTGAAAAATACTGCTGTTTTCTGCCTGCCTTCTCAAACTCCGGATTTTTTCCGCTTCCTCTCAGTATATAGCCCGCTTTCAGGTCATTACCCATATCAGAGAAACACGGTCCTGTTGCCGCGGTAAAACCTGCCAGTACTGCCAGAGGGAGCTTCGGAAAACCGATCAGCATACCCAGAATTAAAAAGATGAGAGCCGTGGCAAATCCGGGAAACCATCCGGAATACATGGCGGAAACCCCTACGATCAGCTCGGATACAAGCGCCGCTACCGCTGCAAATAGTATCCATAAGATAAACATGCCCGGCTTCATCTCATACCACAGCCCCGATACAATTGCCAGTCCCAGGGCAATTACCAGATATGCGATAAATCCTTTTCCAAGAGCACTCCGCATATCTTTGATCGAAGTTCCGAACTGGCCTGCCGCCGAAGTTTCTTTATCCACTTTCTTAAACAGCATTCTGCCGCACTGGACCAGGGATATGATACCTGCCCCAATCATGATTCCATGCCCCATATAATTCAAAGCAACATGATCTGCCGCAACAAACCCTTTTCCAAAAATATCCTGTGCAATGACAAAATCATGTCCGAACACGGTAAATGCAAACGCATTGCTTTCAATAATTCCCACGATCAGGGCGCCTACACCGAATGCTCCGATAGCCAGTACGCTTCCCACCCATGCAACGCCGAATAAATCCATGGGTATTCCGGCCATAGCCCCTGCCCATCCGGCAACAGCGCCGATCACAAGCAGCCCGGCACGTTTTCCCTTTCTGACAGTCGCAAGAATCGTCTCAGCCGTGGCGATTCCAGGAGGCCACGGTGCATCGGCAGGAAACATCGGCGATCCGAATGACTTGTATAAAATTGTAGCATCTACAATCGTTGCAAGTGTAACACCGATCAGCATCGGATACATGAATTCCGTGTATCCCATAATATAAGGAACACCGATCGTCAGCAGCATACAGTTTGCCGCCGAGAATGTTGCCCCTGATGTCGATGTCTGTACCAGATTCTGGCAATGGATATTCTTAAATTTTTTCAAAAACCGGATGGGTATCTGACTGATCAGAACTGCAAGCAGCGCTCCCACCACAGAAGTATCCGGGGCCACCCCCGTATGTGTCAATACCTGCATCCCTACGATAGCTCCCAGCACACTGGCTATGACGGCTATTATAAAAATGCCCGGTTCCATTAATTTTGGCATTTCTTTGGAGTACTGTTCCAGTATCTCTTCGGAGCTGCCATTTTCTCTGTTGTCACTCATTATTCTCTCCTTTCCCTTTTGCACGATTTACACCGGATAGCGTGTAAACATAGTAATAATTATACAATTTTTCTTATTTTTATGCTTTGTTGATTTCTACAATAATTTGATATTTATTTTTGTAGGATTCAGGAATTGACGATTTTTTCATACGGCTTATGATGTAAGTATACCCAAAGGGCACCCCGTAACACATGCCCTGCGGGCGGTTACGCAGCGTTTGGCTGTCCAAAATACAAATTAAAATAAAAGGAGCAACACCTATGATATTTGACAAAGAATCCATACAGGATCTGCTGATCGGCAGCCTTCTGCTCGGAGGCGGTGGCGGAGGCTGCCCCAAAGAGGGGGCGGAACGCGCACTATCTGCACTGAAACTTGGAAACGTAGAATTGATTACTATTGAAGAATTAAAAGAGCGAAGCAGTGACGGCTGTATCGTCACGATTTCCGGAGTTGGTTCTCCTGCTTCGGACACTGCATATTATTCAGACGATGTATATCCCAGGATTCTGGAGCTGCTGGGCACACAGTCCGAAACCCCGATTGCAGGATTTATTTCCTGTGAACTGGGGGCTTCCTCCTCGTTTGAACCATTTATCCCCGCCGCGCTCTCAGGGCTTCCCATCATCGACGCGCCCTGTGACGGCCGCGCACACCCGCTCGGAGTCATGGGCTCTCTTGGCCTGGAGAACTCCGGACAGACCGTCATCCAGGCTGCAGCAGGCGGAAGACCGGAAAATAAAACATATACCGAATTAACAGTAAAAGGTACTGTCGAGAATACAGCCTCACTGGTTAGAAATGCGGCTCATCTGGCAGGAGGAGCAGTCGCCGTAGCGCGCAACCCCGTTTCCATCCCCTACCTGGAAACTCACGCCGCAGCCGGCGCGTACGCCCAGGCTATAAAGCTGGGCCGCGCGTACCGCACCGCTGCTTCACCCGCCCTGGCCATAGAAGCCGCCCTTTGCCAGTTAAACGGCAGAATCCTCTGTACCGGAACCGTAGAAAACTGTACCCTCGAAACCCGCAATGCCCTGGATTACGGAACCTTCCGTATCTCCACTGCCTCTATTCCTTGCCAGATTGGTTTCTGCAACGAATATATGTACGCAGCCATCGGTGGGGAACGGCTTGCCGTCTTCCCCGACCTCATCACAACAATTGAAACCAACACAGGCAGAATCATCGCCTCCGCAGACATACAAGAGGGAATGGAACTGACCGTAATCAGCGCACCCAGAAGTGAGCTTAAGCTTGGTGCGGGACTGTTAAACAAACAGAACTATCTTCCATTAGAGGGGGTTTTGGGGGAGTGAGTTTTTTTTAGAAGGGGGCGCTGTGCGGAAGTGGAAGATGCCTCTCCTGGATGCGGTATTAGGGCATAAGCGCCGCTAATCAAAATCGGAACCGGCATGGTGAACACCGCGGACACTTGCGAGAATTCTGATGAATTCTCACTGCGGGTCTGCTTGCTTCCAGGCCTTGTGGGCCTGGAAGCAGTTCACATGCCGGTTCCGATTTTGATGAAGCGGCGCTAATGCCCTAAAAGACGCATCCAGGAGAGGCATCTTCCACTTCCGCACAGCTGGTCTCATCCAAACTGTAGTAAAACCACTCTCCACGGGGGAACATTGGCGGGAGCAGCGGATTGAATCGAACTGGTGATACGTTGATTGTGCCAGGAAATTTTTGTATATATGGAACAGTTATCATAATTTGAATGTAAACTGTGACAATATGAGTTTTGTATTGTAGCCGAGATCCACACAAGACTTTATTACTACACCTTAATATTATGATCCGCAATTTACATCTTATCTTTCCCCGTTTTATCCCCTCCCGTGCAGCGTTCTCCTGCCGCCGGCCGCAGCGCAGCCTGAGGAAATCGGGATGTTTTGATGCTGTCCGGGAAGGCTTATGCTGATTTTGGAAGCCTCTAGCGGGTCGTAGAATTGCTTACTGCGAAAAAGCCGCATCTTATGGAGGATAATTGATCTCCAAATCAATTATCCAGAGCGTCTGAGCTTAGAAAGCATCGGCTTTCTAAGTGAATACGCTCGGTTCCATAAGATGCGGCTTTTTCGCAGTTAGCAATTCTAGACTAAGCGGCCGGTTTCCAAAATCAGCATAAGCCTCCCCGGACAGCATCAAAACATCCCGATTTTCTCAGGCGGCCCCCCCTTAAGCCTCCACTACAAAGACATCTTTGCCAAGTCCGCACCAGGGGCACACCCAGTCGTCCGGCAGGTCTTCGAATGCTGTTCCTGGCTCGATCCCGCTATCCGGGTCTCCCTCCTCCGGATCATATACGTAGCCGCATGGTTCACACACATATCTTTTCATCTGAAATTCCTCCTCTATTTATTTAACATCATAGTATCATAATACTTCTATAAGTATTTTCTTCCAGCACCAGTTTTATACCCCGATTCATTACCCTTTCCAAAAACCCCCGTAAAATAAAGCAAAATGTTACTATTCACGGCCTATGAGCTGTGCATAGTAACAGTAAAATCTTAACATTTACATCCCATCTTCCAAATGCTATACTAATAGTTATCCAAAAAAGAAAGAGGTCAAACTATGTTCCGTCTATGGGGAAAAGAAATTAAAGACAATAAAATGCTCCGCGACACTGTCATCTGCGACGAGACAGATGACACCCGCACCCACAAAATTTTCAACGCTCTCGACGCTATCTGCTACGAATTCGATCTAAGCAAGCCCATCTGGCTGGACACCACAATAGCCGAATTCAAACGCCACGCCAAAACCCGCTTCTACCAGGACAACTTCGTAGACTCCATAGATTTCGACTACCTCGAAATCCAAATCATCGAAGAAGATTAGTTCTGTTTAACAGCAAGTTAATTATTATTCGAGGTAACTAGATTCTCCCCTCTAGCCACTCCGCCTCAAAAGAATCCCCTCCGCCCTCCCGTCACCCGCCAGGATGCAGGATGCACCCAGCGGTATGTTCCCGCCAGGCGGCAGAAGCAGCGTGAAACGGATATAAGAGGTTCTGGCAACATTGGATCCGCTGTTAGCAGGAGTTAAGGAAAAAAGAAGGAAAAACGGGGTAAAACTTGTAATTCCGAATTACAAGTTTTCCTGGCCCCAGCGCGTGAAGCCATCAAGGCTTCACGTGATGTGGCCGGGTCGCCCCGGTTTTCCTTCTTTTTTCATTTACTCCTGTTTACAGCCGCTCCTGTTGCAAGAACCTCTTATATCCGTTTCACGCTGCTTCTGGCACCTGGCGGGGACATACCGCGCCCCCTTCTACTCATTGCGGATAGCCGCCAGGGGACTCAGCCTCATTGCTCTCAGCGCCGGGAAGTATCCTGCCGCCATCCCCACGAACACCGCGAACACCAGAGAAGCCATTACCAGCCACGGCGGGATATAAGAAATATTTCCGTCAAGTCCCATGGCGCTTCCATTACCCGTAAGGAAGTTTATAACAAAAGACATAATAAAGCTGAGTATATTACCTGCTACACCTCCGATAAAGCCGATAAATGCAGCCTCCAGCAAGAACATCTGCTTAATATTCCTGAGTCCGCATCCCAGAACTTTTATAACACCAATTTCTTTTGTCCTCTCATAAATGGACATCATCATTGTATTAGCAATTCCGATGGCAGCAACCAGAAGGGAAACTGCACCGATTCCTCCAAGCACTGCCTGAACCATAGCAAACTGTTTTTTCATGCTTTCCATATATTCTGCATTCGTTGTTACCTGGAATCCCATGTTTCTGATAACGGATGACAATGCATCCACATCGTCGATATCTTCCGCCTGCACTGCCGCAGAGGAATACACGAACTGTTTATACGGCTTGCCTGACTTGGTACTTGGCTGTCCGGGTATCACGCGTCCCCTGAATTCACGTTTGAGCAGATCTTCCAGCTTATTGATGTCGCAGTAGACATAGTAATAATTAGCATTGTAACTTTCCATATCTCCCGCCACAACACCGCTTGCCTTTACCACATGCTTTTTCGGAGGAAGCTTGGAAGTCTGGGAACCGCTTCCGCCATTTTCTCCCCCGCCGGATGCGCCCATACTGTTGTTCTGGCTCTGAAAATATCCGTCCTGATCCAGAATCAGGAACATCTGGTCATTTGCCAGGTCAACGTCCGGTACTTTTCCTGTTTCCCAGTACCCCTTCCCGGTTGACTTTTCATAGAATGAGGTCAGCACACCATTTCCAAATACCAGTTCCAGACTGGAACTGTTTGGGTCCGGAAGCCTTCCGCCCTCAGCAAGTTCGATATTCTGCTTTTCCAGAGCTTCAGGGGTCATTCCCTTCAGCTGCAGGTAACCCATATACTTTCCCTTCAGCGCAATTGCGCTGAGTTCCAGTACTGGATCTGCACTCTTTACATGTTCCAGCTGCCTCAGCTGCTGGATTACATCGTCAGTTATATACTTATTAGGTTCCTCCTGATCGCCAGAGCTTCCCCCCATGCTGACATACATCCCGCCTTCGCTCTGTTTTCCGGTTACAGTCAGGCTCGTCATGCCTCCCGACTGCTCCACCTCACGGTACATCGACTCCTGCATTCCGAGCCCAAGCGATATCATAACTACGATGGATGCTGTTCCGATCACGACTCCCAGGATGGTCAGAAAAGTACGCAGTTTTCTGCGTTTGAGGTTGCCACTACTCATCCTCAGTAAATCGATCCACCTCATCCACCAAGTCCTCCTCTTCTACAGACTCCTTCTTTTTCTTTCTTTTCTTCATGACTATGATAATAACTATGACCGCTGCAACGACCACTACAGCGATTATGGCAGGTACCAGCGGAAACCCTTTCTCTTCCGGCATCTCTGCCATTGTTGTTATATCCATCGGCGCCTGTTCCGGGGTGATCTGCAGTGAAAATTCCTTTTCGACTGTAGAGGCCTTTCCCGCATCATCTTCGTAGGAAACAATCATCTTGAACTTCTGGTTACCCGCTGTTTCCTGCATGGCGGTCACGATTCCGTCTATTGAGCCGGTTGCTCCGGAATCTACATTTCCTACGAATACTTCTTTTGCTTCAATTCCTTCCCCTTCAAACTTCACTTTTACATTGTACAGCTTAATTCGTCCTGTATTATAAAGGCTGCATGTAATATTGGCCTCTTCTCCAACTGCCACTGCCTCCGGTGCAATTTCCAGCTCACTGAATTCAAATCTTGCCGCCTGTTTCACTGGAATAGCCAGACTGGAAGAGCTTTCATACTGTGTTGCGCTGCTGTCCTCGTATTTCATGGACATGGATATACTGTACGGTTTTTGTACCAGATCTGCCCTGGCGTTCAGGTCAATAGAAATGTCCTGGGTTCCGCCTGCCGGAATACTGTCCAGATAAATCGTGCTGGATCCGGAGGATGGCAGAAATGCCGGCGCCTCCGCAGCTCCCTCTGTCCCTGAGGACGGCGCCTGCAGGTCAAACAGCATATTGGATACCGCTGTTCTTGTAGATGTATTTTTCAGATGTACAATCAGCTTGAAATCGCTTCCGGCATTTACAGCGCCTGGATCTGTATTAAAACCTGTTACAATAACACGCGGAACGGAATTATTTCCGGAAGGTGCTTCACCACCGCCTCCTCCGCTTGTAATCACAGGTTCATTATTAGAAATACCACCGTTGTCCTGAGGCTCCTCCGGGGTATTCGGCTCTTCCGGGGTATTCGGTTCCTCCGGAGTATTCGGATCCTCCGCCGGTTTCTTCTTTTCCAGTGTTTTTACGTAAACATACTTTGTTGTCTCATACTGCTGTTTTCCATCATTGCAGGTAATCTGAAACGTAAGTTTGTAATTCTTTTCGCCGGCATCTGCACGTACGGTCAGATTATCCAGTTTTGTTTCCACGGTCTCCCCCACTGGGATATCTACTGGAGGAAATTCATTATTCAAATTTTTTATCTCAAAAGGCCATGCAGAAGCATCATCAATAATGGGCGCTATTTTAACATTCTTCGCATCCGCTGTGCCCTCGTTCTTAAGTTGTATCAGCAGTTCCTGCTTTTTGTCCCCTTCCGTATAAACCGGGGTTTCCTGTGATTTACCAATTGACAATACTATATCCGGTATCGGTCCGGTCTCATCTGCCGCCCGTACCCCAACCGGCAGTATCATAGCAGCCATCAGCGCAAGACTCATTGCGATTCCTGCAGTTTTCTTAAACAGTTTCATGTTCCTTGTCCTCCCTCTTTTTACGGTTGTCTTCTATTTTTACGATCTTCCCATCGATTATATGGAAAATTCTGTCTGCATATGTAGCCAGATGGTTGTCATGCGTTACCATAACCAGCGTTTTCTTCTGCTCCCTGACTACCCTCTGCATTAAGGTCATAACCTCTTCCGACGTATGCGAATCCAGATTGCCGGTTGGCTCGTCGGCAAAGATTATCTTTGGATCCACAACCAGCGCGCGGGCGACGCCAACTCTCTGCTGCTGACCTCCTGACATCTGGTTCGGCAGATGCCTCTTATGCTTTTTCAGATTCACCAGGTCCAGCATCTTGTCAGCCTTCTTCAGGCGGCTCGCCCGTCCCTCTCCACGGAAGCTCAGCGGTAATGCAACATTCTCAAGTGCATTCATCGTTCCGATCAGATGGAATGACTGGAAAATGAATCCGACGTTTTCACGCCTGAACTTTACAAGGCCGTCCTCATTCAGCGTCTCCATGTGCTGTCCACCGATTATAACTTCACCTTTGGTTGGCTTTTCCAGTCCGGCAAGCATATTCAGAAGAGTGGATTTGCCTGAGCCGGAGGTCCCTACAATCGCGCAGAATTCACCTTCATATATCTCAAAGTCCACACCGTTGAGAGCACGTACCACAGAATCGCCTACACGGTACAGTTTGTATAAGTTTTTAATCTCGATGACCTTATCCACAGTGCCCCTCCTTTATCCCAATATTTTCAACTTACATCATACTTATGAAATCAAAATATTTCTATATAGAATTTGTTAATATTTTCTTAATATTATCCGCATTAAATTCTTTTCAATAAATGATGGATTTTAGCAGCATTTTATACAAAACCGCGTAAGTTTTAATGCTTTCATTTGTTTAATTAATGAAGGAGCTAATCTCCTCACCTTTTTAGCTCCTTTCCCACCACATACGTTAAGCCCGGATCCACTAGGTATCCGGGCTGTTTTTCTCAATAATGTTAATTTTTTCTTTTATCTTCTGATATATCTCATCTTCGTCTAAGTTTATTTTCCCCTCTGTATTGATATACTCAGAAAAAAAATCGGGTGTTATCCTGAAAAATTCGTTCTGTGATTCCGGTGGCAGATCGGATATGAACCTGTCGTAAAATTCGAAATCATCCATCATAATAAAATCCCAAAACCGTTTCTGCTGCTCTTCTGTCATAGTGTGTTTATCCATCTTGACCTCCCCCCATCCCTCTCTTGTGGTTTTATTATATTCGTAATTGCGAAGATATTCAAGTATAAGAATTTGAATTATGCTTATCCTAAAAAAGAGGTGGTGCCATGATTGATTACTCTCCATTCTGGGAAACTCTGGACAATTCTAAAGAAAATTGGTATACACTGACTACGAAATACCATTTATCCAACAGCACTCTATACCGTTTAAAACACGGCCAGGACATAAGCATGAAAACAATAAACGACCTTTGCCGAATACTCAACTGCAATATTCAGGACATAGCGAGGTATCTTCCCTCAGAAACCGATCAGGAGCTCTAATAAAGTATCCGCCGAAAGCGTAGTGAAGCATCCACTTCCATTCCGGGGGTATTCGTGTGCGTATGAGTCCCACAAAACAAAAACCACATCGGATTGGATGGCTAAAGCTCTGCTTTGAAAAACAGAGCTCAGCCTTCCAATCCAATGTGGTTTTTATCTTGTGAGACTTCATAAACAGCCGGGCTCTGGCCGGGGACAAGGACGTTCCCCTACATACAGCAATAGTCCTGCCCTGATCCCGGGTTCCCCCTTACTCTATCTGCCAGTCGACAGGTTCCACTCCATGGCTGCGCAGAAATTCATTGGTCTGGCTAAAAGGCCGGCTTCCGAAGAATCCTCTGAACGCAGAAAGGGGACTTGGATGCGGCGCCTGCAGGATCAGATGCTGCGGATTATTCAGCATGCTCTTCTTACGCTGTGCCGGGCTTCCCCACAGGATGAATACGATCGGTCTGTCCTGGCCGTTCAGGGCCATGATTGCTGCATCCGTGAATTCTTCCCAGCCGATACCGCGATGGGAATTTGCCTGATGGGCTCGAACCGTAAGTACGGTATTCAGCATCAGAACTCCCTGCTGCGCCCACTTTGTCAGACAGCCATGGCTGGGTATGGTACATCCCAGGTCTTCATGCAGTTCCTGGTATATGTTGACCAGGGACGGCGGGACTTCCACACCCTTTTTTACGGAAAAGCAGAGGCCGTGGGCCTGTCCGTCATTGTGGTAGGGATCCTGCCCCAGAATTACCACTTTGACATCCTTCAGCGGAGTCAGGTGAAATGCATTAAAAATGTCATTTGCAGGCGGAAATATCTTCCGGGTCCTGTACTCCTGATTCACGGTCTCAAATAATTTTTTATAGTAAGGTTTTTTAAATTCCCCCGCTAAAGCTTCATACCAATCGCCATTCAATCCAGACATATTTATTCACTCCTAAGCTTACATTTTTATCCAGAGCGTGTTTGAAAATTCATTGCAGCAATATTCAAACACGCTCAATCGTACAGTTTTAATCCACCCGGTTCTTTCACAGAGTGCGGCTGCGTCTTAAAGCCGTACTGAAACGCCCTCTTTCCGCAGGTATTCTTTTACTTCTTTTATCTCCAGCTCTTTATAATGGAAGAGGGACGCCGCCAGCGCCGCATCGGCTTTTCCGTCCGTGAGAGCTTCCTTGAAATGTTCCAGCGTCCCCGCTCCGCCGGAGGCGATCACAGGAATGGATACCTGCTCCGCCACGGCACGCGTAAGTTCCAGATCATAACCGGCTTTTGTACCATCGCAGTCCATACTGGTCAGAAGAATCTCACCGGCACCCAGGCCGTCTGCTTTTTTTGCCCACTCCAGAGCATCCATTCCGGTGTCAATCCGGCCGCCGTTTTTATAGATGTTCCAGCCGCTGCCGTCTGCACGCCGTTTCGCGTCAATCGCCACGACCACACACTGGCTGCCGAACTTTACGGCCGCATCATGTATCAGCTGCGGATTATTGATAGCAGAAGAATTGATAGAGATCTTATCTGCTCCTTCTCTGAGCAGCGCCCGAAAATCCTCCACAGTACGGATTCCTCCGCCTACGGTGAACGGGATAAACACACACTGAGCCACCTTACGTACCATGTCCACCACGGTTTCCCTCGCGTCAGAAGAAGCCGTAATATCCAGAAATACGAGTTCATCCGCACCTGCTTTATCGTAGGCCTTTGCAATCTCCACCGGATCACCGGCATCGCGCAGATCCACAAAATTGACGCCCTTCACTACTCTGCCGGCGTTGACATCCAGACAGGGAATAATTCTTTTTGTAAACATTACACTTCCTCCCGGTTGAGTTCTACAAAGTTTTTCAGTATCTTCAGACCCACTTCACTGCTCTTTTCCGGATGAAACTGGCAGCCAAATATATTGTCCTTTTCAACCGAAGCATGGATATGGGTGCTGTATTCTGTGGACGCTTTCACAATCGACTCCTCTTTCGCCTTCAAATAGTATGAATGTACAAAATAGACATAAGACTGTTCCTCTATACCGCGAAACAGTCTTCCGCCGTGCTCAAGGTGCAGAGAATTCCATCCCATATGCGGTATCTTCAGGCCTTCCTGATCCGGGATCTTTAATATCTCGCCTTCCAGCAGGCCGAGACCCTCGGCTCCCGGCGCTTCATCACTTCTCTCGAACAAAAGCTGCAGCCCGAGGCAGATCCCCAGAAAAGGAGTCCTCTTTGCCGCAACCTGGCGGATCACCTCATCCAGCCCTGCACGCTTCAGATTCTCCATAGCATCGCCAAATGCCCCTACGCCGGGAAGAATCACCTTTTCTGCCTTTAGAATCCGCTCCGGATCACCGGTAACTTCGACTTCGTGTCCCAGTAACAATAGCGCCTTCTCTACGCTTTTGATGTTTCCCGCATCATAATCAATCATTGCTATCATAATATGTAAACTCCTCTACTCTTTCCCTGTCTTTTTGCTTTTCCCGGTCTTCACTACAGGCACCTGCGTTTTATCCACCGCATCCAGGTTGTTTATATACTTTTTTGTCTCTTTTACGATCACCGGTGACAGTAATAGGACTGCAATCAGGTTCGGTATGGCCATAAGCGCATTCAGTGTATCCGCAATCAGCCAGACCAGATTCAGAGATACAACCGGCGCGATTGCCGCTACGATTATATAGAGGAGCCGGTAAGGAATTAATCCCTTTTTACCCGCAAAATACTCTACGCAGCGCTCTCCATAATAAGCCCAGCCCAGGATCGTGGAATATGCAAATGAAATAATCCCGACTACCAGAATAATCGGCCCTACATAAGGAATCTGGGCAAACGCTTTGGATGTCAGTATCCCGCCATTGGCAATTTCATTTGCATTGATTGCCGGATTCTTCATAATCGTTGATACCAGTACCAGCCCAGTCATCAGACAGACTACTACCGTATCCCAGAATGTACCAGTGGAAGATACCAGTGCCTGGCGCACAGGGTTTCTCGTCTGAGCCGCCGCTGCCGCTATCGGTGCAGACCCCATACCGGATTCATTGGAAAACAACCCTCTGGCCACTCCATACTGCATGGCAAGGCGGATTCCGCCGCCCACCAGTCCGCCGGCAGCCGCCCCGGGTGTAAATGCAAGTTTGCAGATGGTTGTTACGGCCGGAATGATATAGTCATAATTAATCCCCAGAATAATCAGACAGCCAATCACATAAAACACCGCCATAAAAGGAACCAGCTTTTCGCATACTCTTGCAATACTTTTAATTCCGCCGAATATAACAATTGCAGTCATAAATGCGGTAATAAGCCCGATAATCCATGGCTGGATCCCCAGGTTTTCCTCACAGATCGCAGCGATGGCGTTGACCTGTGTCGCGCATCCGATCCCAAAGGATGCAAAGCCTGCCAGAAAAGCAAAAATTAATCCCAGCCAGCGCATGTTCAGCCCACGCTCCAGAGCATACATTGCGCCACCCTGCATTCTTCCATCTTCCGTTTTGACACGGTATTTCACCGCAATCAGGGATTCCCCATACTTTGTGGCTATACCGAACACTCCGGTCAGCCAGCACCAGAGAACTGCACCAGGGCCCCCAAGCGCCACGGCAGTTCCCACGCCAATGATATTTCCCGTACCGATTGTAGAAGCAAGCGCTGTCGTCAATGCCCCAAACTGACTGACCTCACCTTCTGCATTCGGGTCTTTTGTAACCGATAATTTAATCCCTTTCGAAATCGTCTTTCTTTGAATAAAGCCTGTACGGATCGTTAAAAATAAGTGGGTACCAAACAGCAGGGCGATCATCCCCCAGCCCCACACTTTGGAATTCACATATTGGACCGCTTCGTTTACTACATCAAACATGATTTTCTCCTCTCTCATCCTCTCAATGACATTCCGGAATGAAAAAAAGAAAACACACCCGGCCTTATGTCCTCGCCGGCGGGACCGCTGTAAACAGCGGTATATGTAACGAGTAAGGCATACATAATACCGACCGTTGCCAGTTGGCACAATGTATGCCTTAATAGTAGCTATTTTACAGCATTTTGCATCGCTTTTCAAGTTTTTCAGCTATGGAGCCGATTAAATCCCCTCTATACGCAGTAACAGCTCAGGCAAGCCTGAACTGTTACTGATCATGATTGATCATGTTTTTCAGGCACGGCCAATAAAGACATCGTCTCCGAATCCGGCGAGTTTGTGCTCTCTGCGCACTCCATATCCAGCTCAAACCAGAATTCGACGCCGTTTTCAAAATTATTCACGCCGTAGTCCTGGTGGAAGGACTCCATTATCGCTTTTACGATAGACAGGCCAATTCCATTCCCGCCGTATTCCCGGGTATGAGCCTTGTCCACTTTATAAAACTTATCCCACAGCTTATGCAGATCTTCTTCCGGTATGGGGTTACCGCTGTTGAATACAGATACCCTTACCGTTCTTCCCCTGGATATTACCCGGATTTCGATACGCTTTTCGTTATCCACATGATGGATCGCATTGGTTAAATAATTTCTGACTACCTGTTCCGTCTTGAATTCATCCGCCCAGACGTATACCTTCTCATCCGCGATAAAGTCTACGGAAGCCCCTGCCTGCAGAATCAGTATCTCGCAGCTTGAGAGTACTCCCTGTATCAGCCCGACAATATCAAAGCGTTCGAATTCCAGTTCCTGAGAGCCGAATTCCAGTTGGTTCAGAATCAGAAGATTTTTCACCATCTGGTTCATCTTCGCGGCTTCATCCATGATGACATCACAGTAGAACTCCCGGCTTTCGGGATCTTCGTTGACCCCTTCTTTCAGCCCCTCCGCGTAACCCTGGATCAGAGCGATGGGAGTCTTCAGCTCATGGGAAACATTCCCCAGGAACTCGTTGCGCATGTCCTCCAGTCTGTCTTTCTGCTCTATATCTTTCTGCAGCTGGTTATTTGCGCTCTTCAGCTCCGATATCGTCTTCTCCAGACGTGAGGACATAATATTGAAATTCCTGCCCAGCACCCCAATCTCATTATCACCGCCGCTTGTATATTTTGCCTCAAAATCCAGCCTCGCCATACGCTGGGACAGTACTGCCAGTTCTTTGATCGGCTCCGTAATCTTCCGGGAGAAAAAGCATACGAGAATCCCGCCCAGAATTACTGCAATTACCCCCATATAGACAAGAAACTTATTGGCCAGGCTGGCGCTCTCTCTGATACTTTCCAATGGACTCTGCATAATGAAAAGAGAACCATCCGAGAACTCACCCCAAATCTCAAGATATTCTGTCTGATTCGTAAAATCTTTCGTCTTGCAGATCTGATAGTAATCCGTATTTTTCAAAACCTTTTTCGAGTTCTGGCTTTTATCAAACAAATAGGACAGCAGCTTGACATAGAGAGGGCCATTTCCGTCCCACACGGTCGAAAATACAAGTGTCCCGTCGTTTTGTATAACGAGCGCCGCGATATTTGTCCGCTCCGTCTGTCGTACGAGTTTTTCATACACTGACTTTGAGCTAATCTCCCCGCTGCGGATCTCTTTGTCAATGGAATTGTACATACTCAACAGATCTGCCTGCTTGTGCACCGTGTAATACTGTGCCAGGAATCCTGAATTCACCGCAAAGAGCAGAATAAGTATAAATATAATCAACCCGACAAAGATAACCATCATCTGCCGTCTTATTGATTGTTTCATCCTTCTACCTCGAACTTATATCCCATGCCCCAGATCGTCTTAATATAGTCGCCCTTCTCTCCCAGCTTGCTCCTCAGCTTCTTCACATGGGTATCTATGGTACGCGCATCCCCAAAATAATCGTAATTCCACACATTGTTCAGTATCTTCTCTCTTGACAGGGCAATTCCCTGATTCTCCACAAAATAGGACAAAAGCTCAAACTCTTTGTAGCTTAAATCAATGGTTTTGTCCCCGATCTTTACAATATGTGCAGCCCTGTCAATCACAATCCCGCCGGCATCCATGACATCCCCGGAATCTGTGCTCTGTGTTCTGCGGAGGATAGCTTCTACTCTGGCCACCAGGATCTTTGGGCTGAATGGTTTGGATATATATTCGTCCACGCCCAGGTCAAACCCCTGGAGTTCGTCACGCTCATCCGAGCGGGCCGTCAGCATGATGATCGGAACCTTGGAATGTTCCCGGATCTCCCGGCATACCTGCCAGCCATCCATCTTCGGCATCATGACATCCAGAATCACCAGCGAGATATCCTTATCTTCATAAAATAAATCCATAGCCTCCATGCCGTCGCCCGCCTCAAGTACCATATATCCTTCTCTCGTCAGGAAATCCTTTACGAGCTTGCGCATCCTGCTTTCATCATCCACAACTAAAACTTTGATTTTCTCCATTTTAATCGTCTCCTATCTGTTCTTTTTCCCGTTCTTATTCCTTTTTTGTATCATAACAGGTAAATTTGATGAAACTGTGAATTTGCGGGCTTTTCGGGCACTTTTCCCCGTCATCCGCTTTTATTCCACGCTCTTCAGAGATTCCACCATATCGATCCGTTTCAGCTTGAAATACATCACTCCGTTTACAAAGAGAGAGAATCCCATGGTAATCAGAAAACTGTACACATAACTGCTAAAGTCAATATTTCTTCCGAACATAGCAGAATCAATCTCCACAGTCACAATGACAAACTGATGCAGTATCCTACCAAGCAATATGCCCACTGCAGAACCGACTACCGTCAGGATTATATTTTCACGGTAAACATAGGCCGATACCTCATTGTCAAAAAACCCGAGAACTTTCAGTGTGGCCAGTTCCCGCTTTCGTTCTGTAATGTTGATATTATTCAGATTGTACAGAACTACAAATGCCAGCATTCCCGCCGATATAACAAGCACCACCAGCACAATATCCAGGCTGCCCAGCATGTCATCCAGCTGCTGCTGCATATTGTTCGTATAGCTGATGCTCAGAGCGCCTTTTGTCTCCAGAATGGACTCCCCAACTTTTTCAAGCTCATCCATCCTGCCCTCTTTCATCGTATAATAGATGGAGTTATACTCCGGCGCTTCTCCATACAGTTGTTTATAAAGGTCAGGTGTCAAATAAATATAATGTCCGATATAGTTTTCACATATCTGCGCAATCTTAACCTGAAGTTCACCCTTCACATCGTCTTTTATGCTGACCGTATCACCCACGCCTGCATCCAGCATCTTTGCCGTTTTTTCGGATATAATCGCTCCGGTATTGTCCAGCTTATAGTGTTCATCCGTTATACGGTTTTTAAAGATGACAAATTTGGAGAACTTATCCAAATCCTTCGGCACATTCAAATACACATCTTTCGTTGTCTTTCCATGTGTAACTTCAACCTGCTGGAGGAAGTTCTCTGCCGTGTCATCCACCCGTTTATCGGATGCCAGTTTATTATACGTTTCCTCTTTTTCATCCGCGGAAGCATCCTCTTCCAATATAACATTTCCATCATAAAGCTGGATCTCTCCATACTGGAGCACCGCGATGTCAAAGATTGAATCCTTCAGCCCAAATCCGACCAGAAGCAGAGCCATGCAGCCTCCGATTCCGAATACGGTCATGAAAAACCGTTTCTTATATCTGATCAGATTCCGCACAGTCGCCTTCCAGATAAAGCTTAGCCGCTTCCATAAAAACGGAATCCTCTCCAAAAACACCCGCTTGCCCTGCTTTGGTGTGGGCGGGCGCATCAGCTCCGCCGCCTGTTCCCTCAACTCATGAAAACAGGAGAAAATCGTAGCAAGCAGTGTGCATGCCAGGGCCGCAAGTGATGCCGCCATACCGTAATACATGTTGTATGGGGTCAGTACGGTATCCATGTGCTGATACATAATTCCATAGGCTGTAATGATAATATAGGGCAGTATCTTCTCTCCGACCAGGATTCCAAATGCGCTCCCGCTCACAGTTGCAAGACATGCATAACCGATATATTTGCCCGCAATAGAATGTCGTTCATAGCCAAGCGCCTTTAATGTTCCGATCTGGGTTCTCTGCTCTTCCACCATACGCGTCATGGTCGTCAGGCTGATCAGTGCCGCCACAAGGAAGAACAGTACCGGAAACACCTCCCCAATGGCCTTCATACGGTCTGCATTTTCCCCGTAGCTTGTGTATTCGGTCAGAGTGCTTCTGTCATAAATATACCACTTGGCATGCTCAATCTTGCTGATATCCTTCTCGGCATCCTTGATTTTTTTCTCGCCGTCTTTTATCTTCGTATCTGCTTCGGATTTAGCATCCTCGTACTCTGCCTGTGCATCGTTCAGTTCCTGCTCTTTTGATGCAAGTTCGCTCTCTCCTGCCGCAAGGTCAGACTGTGCCTGTTCTATCTGTGCCCAGCCGTCATTGATCTGCTGCTGGCCGGAATCCAGCTGCCCCTTTGCCTCGTCGAGCTGGGCGCGGGCCGCCTCGATCTGGGCATCTCCTTCCGTAATCTTAGCGTACATCACCTGCAGTGTATATTGGGTCTGCTCATCGGTCAGCCCGCTTGATGCAAGTGCATCATACTGGGCCTTCACCTGGTTCAGTTCCTCTACCTTGCCATTCAGCACTTCGACCTGTGCGTTCAGGTCCTCGTACCCCTGGTTGATCTCATCTTGTTTCTGGATCAGCTGGCTGCGTGAATCCTCCAGCTGTGCATAGCCGTTGGATATCTCCGCCTTTGCATTCTCCAGCTGGTTTCTGCCGTCATCCAGCTTTGCTTTTGCATCGTTTAATTTTTGATCTGCCTCGGTTTTCGCATCTTCCAGCTCTTTTTTTGCATCGTTGAGCTTATTCTCAGCCTCATCTACAATCTCCTGATACCGGGCGTCTTCTCTTGTTTTGCGGATCTTCTCCACTTCATCTATAGCAGTGTCTATATGGTCATCATATTCATCCGTGAACGCTGTCAGTTCTTTTGCCCCGTCCACAGCAGCATACATCTCCGTATACACATCCAGATCAAAGCTGTCCGGTAAAACGCTGACAAACCCGCTGACAGAACCGGTGCCGATCGTGCTGCTGCCGCGATGAAAAGAGATATAGCACGGGCTGCTGACCGTCCCCACAATGGTGTAGGTATCCGTCTTTAGTGTATCGGTGATCTTATCCTCTGTCCCTGATAAAAACGTAATCTTATCGCCGACCTCGTATCCGCTCCCCGTCAGAAAGTCTATGTCTACAACACACTCGTCCGCTGCTTTTGGCAGCCGCCCTTCCTCCACTACCAGTTGATTCATGGACGGCAGCAGCGAAGAAATATGTACCACCTTTTTGCTGTCATTCACAGAACAAAGAGCATCTGCCGAATAGCCGGCCTCCACGTGCTCAATACCGTCCACCTTCTCCAGGGCTTTCAGGTCGTCGTCTGTTAGGCCCAGAGTGCTGACCACCTTAATATCCATCAGGTTCTGCCTGTCAAAATATGCGTCCCCTGAAAGACGCATATCCGGTTCCGCAGAGCGGATGCCCGAGAAAAACGCAACCCCGATTGCCACTATGAAGAATATCGAGAGAAACCGGCCCAGGCTTCTGCGGATCTCCATGTAAAAATCTTTTCTAAGTGCTTTCCTGCTCATATGCATGCCCTACCATTCTATTTGGTCAATTGATACCGGATTGGGATTCTGTTCCATGCCGGATACTTTTCCGTTCTTAATGCGGATCAGCCGGTCTGCCATCGGCGCCAGCGCTGAATTATGTGTGATGACGATGACCGTCATGCCCCGCTCCCTGCACATGTCCTGGAGCAGTTTTAAGATTGATTTGCCCGTATTATAGTCCAGAGCTCCGGTTGGCTCATCGCACAGCAGAAGCTTTGGATTCTTAGCCAGCGCCCTGGCAATGGATACACGCTGCTGCTCTCCCCCGGACAGCTGTGCCGGGAAATTGTCCAACCGGTCTCCCAGCCCAACTTCCTCCAACACCTCCCTGGCGTCCAGGGGATTTTTGCAGATCTGAAGCGCAAGCTCTACATTCTCCAACGCCGTCAGATTGGGGACCAGATTATAGAACTGGAACACGAATCCAATATCATTGCGGCGGTAGCTGGTCAGCTGCCTTGCATTACAGCTCGTGATATCCGCTCCGTCCACCGTGATCTTTCCTCCTGTGGCAGTGTCCATACCACCCAGGATATTCAGCACCGTTGTCTTACCTGCGCCGCTGGGGCCCACAATAATGACAAATTCTCCTTTCTCAATCGCAAAATCTATTCCGTCCACCGCACGGATCTCAACTTCTCCCATCTTATAAATCTTTGAAATATCTTCTAATTTTACGAAATCCTTCATCTTAGCATCTCCTCGTCAGCTGCATATTTCTGATGCGGCAGTGCGGCCGCACTCACACACCGAAGGCTGGTAATCCCGCATTCAGGCCTGCCCAGTCTGTTTAACATTATATCACGTTCATATGAGAAAATGATGGAATTCTTACTAATTTCACAATTAATTTATTGCTAAATTTTATGGTAAAAAAAACGGGGCTGCCTGTCATAATCAGGCAGCCCGCTGCTTTTTCGGATATCTATTTTACAGCTTTTGCAGCTTTCACGGCCTTTCTGAAAAGGATGAATCCCACAAGGAAAAAAACAGACAGCGCGCTGACTCCTATATTTACATTACCGGTAATCTGGCTCAGCACGGATACGAATGCCGTGCCGAAGATGGAGGCGCCCTTTCCACAGATATCATAAATCCCGAAATATTCACCGGACTTTTCTGCCGGGATAATCTTAGCGAAATAAGACCGGGAAAGCGCCTGGATTGTCCCCTGGAACATTCCCACCAGAACCGCCAGTATCCAGAAGTCAAGCTGAGTATCTAAACCGTATGCATACAGCGCTATACAAAAATAGGCGGCAATACATATCGTTATAATTGTTGTGGAAGCCAGCTTTTTTGACAGCCTGCTGAAGATAAGAACACAGGGAAATGCGACGATCTGTGTCAGCAACAGCGCAAGCAGCAATCCTGTACTGTCCAGACCGAGTGCCTGCCCGTAGGCAGTGGCCATATCAATGACTGTATACACTCCATCTATATAGAAGAAAAAGGCCAGCAAAAAGAACAGGACATGCTTTTCCCTGGCAATTTCTTTAAAAGTACTGCCAAGGCGTCTGAAACTGTTCCTGACCACATGCTGCGTTGTCTCCACAAAATACTTCTGTTTATAGGAACGCAAGAGCGGTACTGCCGACAGCAGCCACCAGACAGATGTAATCAGAAATGCGATAACCATGGATGTCTGCATGCCAATCCCCAGTTTTCCGCCGCCAAGCACTACTCCCAGACTGGCAACAAAAGGAATACAGCTTCCGATATAGCCCCAGGCAAATCCCTGGGAAGATACGACGTCCATCCTTTCAGGTTCCGTAACGTCCGTCAGCATGGCATCATAGAAGATCAGGCTGGAAGAATATCCCGTTTTTGTCAGCACAAATACTCCCAGAAACCAGATCCAGGAAGACAAAAAGCCCAGGACGATACAGCCGATCACGCCCACTCCAAGGAAGACTGAAAATATCACTTTCTTATAATTCTTCGTATCCGCAACCGCTCCCAGTGTAGGTCCAAGAACCGCTACAAACAGGGTGCAGATAGAGGTTGCATATCCCCAGTACGCCAGATAATTGACAGAAGATATTCCCGCAATATCTGCCAGATGGTTGAAGTAGATTGGAAATATGGTAGCTACCAGCATAGTAAATGCGGAGTTGCCCACATCATACAAAACCCATTTCTTCTCCAAGGCCGTCATTTTAAATTTCATAGATTTCCCCCTTTTATCACTTTCTCTCACTCATATTTATAACTGCTCATTCCTTGTATATCCGTTTGGCCCTGGTCCTACAACGGCAGTTCCTTCCAATCTTCACCTGCGCCGAATGTCTCATGGAATCTTACCGGAAGCTCCGCATCCTGGAACAGGACTTTCTGAAACTTAATGATCAAGTCTGCAGCCAGCGGCACAGCTCCTGCATATAGTTTTTTCAGCAGCAGACAATAATTTTCACACTGCGGATTTGCCTCCTCACTCATAACCATTCCGTGCATAGAATCGTATTTTCCCATTACCTTCATAGCGCCAAAAACCAGTTTTCTCTTTTTCTGTCCGGGCGCAAGCAGGAGCTTATGGTAAGTAATCATGGAGCTCAGCGCCTTTTTTACGGTATCAGCAGACAGATCCTCAAAAAATGGCGCGATTACCTTTGCATTTTCCATCGTCGGGTGAATGTGTTTTGCAGAAAAATACGTCACCGGATTTATATGGTCTCCGGTCAGGAGATACCGGTCAAATTCCATCTCTATTTCGGAATGGCTGATCCCGCTGACCTGTATCATCTTTTCAATGTACTTATGGCACTCACTGTCCAGTGCAAAATGGCAGATAAACCCATACATATAAGCCCTGGCCGCCGCACTGTCATCTGTTTTTGAAATAATCTCAGCGGCATGGCTGAAAAACTGATCCGCCATCTTATCGTGCAGGGCGTATCCCTGCCCGCTCACCGGATTAGACTTCAAGGCTTTGTAATAAAACAAAATATCCGGTCCGTGAAGGCCGATATCAAATAATTCCCTGTTATTTTCCACCGCTTTTTCAAGCGGCCTGGGAAGGGCACTAATGACATCCTTTCCAAATCTATAGTGTGCATACGTTGTTGGCATAGCAAAAACCTCTTTTCCTATTAATTTTTATGTATTCCCCCTCCGGCAGAAACATTCCACATCCCGCGAGCGGCGAAGACCGGTGCACTTCAGGCTTTTACAATTCGTCTGATCTCCCGGTAAAAATAAAATAGTCCTGCTTTAAAACGTCCGCAGAATATCAATTATGGAATGCCCTTGGATATATATTATCACAGAAATCGGGGAAAGAAACCAGTATATCATAGAAAAATTTATGTAAAATTTCAATAGCAGCGTATTTCCTGTATGATTAGTAGGCATTTACATTCTTTTCCATATACTGAATACTACAGAAATAGCCTGCTGTATAAATAAGAGGTATATAAAATAAGACCAAAAACAAAACCGCATAGTGTATTGAATTATTTTGATACTGGAACCGTGTCCCATTGCTTTTGTACACCTACTGGGACATAAAAGTACCACCAATTCTATATCCATACGCTGCCCCCGTTTAAGGCCCCACCTTAGGAACGTGTCCTTTTCCCGCCGGTTGGATACGCCAGCTCCATGAAGGGATCGCCAAAAGCCTCCCGGAGAACATCCATGTCCTTTCAAAAACGCTCAAAGCGGACCTTAGAAATTCTTGGTGGGAAACAGCCCTGAAAATGGAGAGATTTTTGGATTCCGAATCCAAAAATCAGCTGACCCAGCGCGAGAAATCATCGGATTTCTCGTGATGTGTCAGTGGTGCTCCATTTTCAGGGCTGTTTCCCGCCTAGAATTTCTTAGGCCCGTGGCCGCGTTTTTGAAAGGACATGGATGTTCTCCGGGAGGTTTTCGGCTATCCCTTTATGGAGCGTCTCCATACGCGCCGAGACTAAAGCCCGTCGCTAAATCCCGATTTGAAAAAAATGTAAACTTTTCTGAATGCCTTGACTTTAAAGCTTCTTTTTTATAGAATAGATATGCGGCAGAATATACAAGAACTTTCTTTTCTGCCCACATCTAATACAAGGGCTTGTACTGGTTTCGACAGGGATCTTGAAGATGGAGAAGCTATCCGCAGGCTGATGCGTCAAATCGCAAACTTAAAATTAAACGCTAACGATAATTTCGAATTAGCTGCAGCCTAAATGCTGCATGTCAGCCCCGGGGCACCCGCACCCTGGGAATCTGGCACCGACTATGTGGGAAACGATATCAGCAAAGCTTTGAGCTGTTAGGCGTATCATGAAGCTACTGAAACCGTAAGGGTGTTAGTTCCCGTACGGCAGAGGGAATGAAAAAGAACTGACTATGATAGTAGAAGTACATGGGATAGGTTTTTGGACGCGGGTTCGATTCCCGCCAGGTCCACTATTATGGGGAACGGCGAATATTCGTCTGTTCCCCATTTATTCACCGTTCCGACCTCCCCGTTCATCTTATCTAATGTGGAATCTCTCTAAAAAATAGCAAGATAGTAAGTATGATAATAAGTAAGATAGAGGAACTGCATGGAAAATTATATTCCCCGTATCAGATCACAAACTGTATGCTGTGTTTTGTAGCATACATTAATTAAATCCGCTGTTTTTCACTATGAATTTGACTTTATTCATCCATTTGTTGATGGAAACGGTAGAGTGGCAAGGCTTTGGCAAACAGTAATGCTTTCTAAGTGTAAGCGTACCTTAAAGAATTGGTATTATTGCCCAAACTTTTGGAGAAATCTGGTTATAATCGTAGCGCATACAGCTCTGCTTGCGTTCGTTTGAGGATTTATTTTCCCCTGGTCACCCGAAATAAGCCCTGTTCCAACTGCCCATTTTACAGGCTCTTTTGCAAATTTGCTTATCTGATCTTTGTCCGGATAACTACTCAAATCACCGGAATTATCGGAGTTATAGCCTTTATACTTTGCATATCGATACATCATTGCTGCCATTTGTTCTCTGTTAATATCGTCTGAAGGACCAAAACATCCATCGTCGTAACCAGTTACTATACCAACACTATTTGCCCAGATAACCGCATTTGAGTAAAACAAACCATCCGGAACATCCGGGAAAACAGCCGCATAATCAACTTTTGGTTCTCCTTCCATACGGTATAAGATAGTTGCAAATTGCGCTCTCGAAAGGGTTTCCGATGCTCCGAAATATGTTTCATTTAATCCCGTCATAATATATCGTTGATACACATATAAAACGTAATCGTAATACCAATCACCCTTCCCACCTTCCGCATGTCTATGTGACACTACGTCATTAAATGGTTCATCAACAAGATTTCCTTGTGGCCAGTTAAGCCAAAACCAATTAGTAACAATATCTTCTCTTGAGAATTCAATCTGGAAATAATATCTTCCCCCATCAAAATCCTTTAGATAGAAAATAGATTTTCCGGATTCTCCGGAATTATAATTCGCAAATGGTGGCCAGCCGCAATTTTTCATTGCACTTTTCACCTCATTAAATGTAGTTCCCACTTTGATCCCATACATGCTGACCGACTCATCTTCGCATTCCATGCTGATCATAGTTCCTAGAGTTGTTTCGGGTACATCTTTAAATTCCATAGAAAAACCATTTTTGATATAGCGGTCACCATCATATGGCTCCCATTCTTCCCAGGTTGCCCCCAACCGATCAGCAAGTTCCTGGCATTGCTTATTTTCAGCATATTCAGTGGCATCAATGGTTGTAACAGCCTCTGTCTCAATGTCAAAAGATTCCTGTGCCTCATAATCCGTTGTTTCAAATTCATTTGTTTCCTGCGCCTGTTTTACTTCTGTTTCGTCCATGGCATAAACCGGCAAAACATTACCAATTGTCATGGATAATGTAACTAATAATACAAGAACTTTCTTTTTCATAATTCATCCCCGCCTTTTCTTATAAATTATAAGAATATTATAACACTTATCGCGCAGGATTCCATCAAAAGTTTATCTTGAATGCCAATAATCTGCAAATACAAACGTCCGGTTTCTTAATATCTCATCCTCCATCCCTTCCTCATATCATCCATCATCTTCAAAACATCCACTGTCTCTTCATGGGGCAATTCCGGACATTCTTTCCACCCGTTTTGGATTGCCCTGCAGCAGCTTTCCACTTCATATTCCAGTCCTGTAATCTGCACAGGCGGGAGCTTCTGCCCTATCAACCGGTCTCTCTGGTCATACACCTCTACATTCTCAGGATTATTGACATTTGTTATTTCCATATATCCCTTTTCTCCGAACAGCACCCCCTTCCGGTTAAACACGGAACCAATGCCGCTGTGAAGCACAGCCATTCTTCCGCCCTCAAATTCCAGAGTAATGCTGTCCGACATGTCAACTCCATTCTCATGTAAGACGCATGATGCCTGGACATTTTTGATTTCAGTGCCAAATATCATCCTCGCAAAATGAATCAGATAGATCCCCAGATCCAGGAGTGCGCCCCCGGCAAGCCGGGGATCTGTCAGCCTTTGGACTCCCAGCAGCGGATAGCCTAAATTGGCCGTAAGTGATTGGATTTCTCCAATGCTTCCCTCACCGATCATACTCTCAATCATTTTTCTGGAAGGCATGTATCTTGTCCACATTGCTTCTGTAACAAAACAGCCCTTTTTATCAGCCATTTCAAACATTTCCTCTGCCTGCCCCGCATTTACCGTAAATGGTTTTTCGCACAACACATGTTTTCTGTTTTCCAGGCATAATTTTATGTGCTCATAATGAAGTGTATGCGGCGTAGCAATATAGATCAGATCTATGTCCGGATCATTTACCATACTTTCATACCCGTCATAGGCTTTTTCAATCTTGTATTCCTGCGCAAATTTATGAGCGCGCCCTTCCTCTCTGGATGCAGCTCCATAAACGCACGCCGATTCCATCTCCGATATTGTTGCAGCCATCTTACGGGCAATGGAACCTGTCCCTAAAATCCCAATCTTTAACATGTCTTCCCCTTTCCTTTATCTGACTAAACAATTTACCGTTCAAACAAATAGGGCAGAAAATGATACAGATAGTGATACACCGCCTCATATGCATGCACCTCATCCTCCGCGAGCAGATAGTGGAAATTCCCCTTATGCAGGTCTTCATCCTCCACAAAAGTATCCGGATACCTCCTCATGGCGTTTACCTGGTTATTCAGCGCCTCAAATGCGATATCTTTTGTGCCGGTTGCAGTATAAATAAAGTATTCATCGGTGCCATACCCGGACCGGTCGGCATGTTCATGCAGTAAGGCGGCTGTTTCCTCCGGCTTCGTCAAACCGCCCTGCCCCTCAACTTCCCAGCAGTCCCCGCTAAGAGGCACGTAGTAGGCAAAATAATCCATATTCCTGGTAAACGCATACCACGTTGTCGCAGCGCCCATCGAAAACCCACAGAATCCCCGGTGCATTCTGGAAGCCCGAAAGGCCTCTTTGGTGATGTCGTCGGCATAGGTGTTGCATGCCCCTTCAACCGCCGGCAGCAAATCCTCTAGTAATTCCGTCTGGAAGAATTGGACGTGACCGCGTTCCACCTCCCGCACCGGCTCTCCTGTCCGGCCTGTTTTTTCCTTATAAAATGATGGAAAAACAACGATAAGAGGATCGATTTTCTTTGAATCAATCACGTAATCCAGCATATTTTTTATCTTGCAGCAGTCCAGCCATGCATCGGGATTGCCTCCCCCGCCGTGCATCACATAGAGGATATTGTACTTTTTGCTCCAATCCATTTCATCATAGCCATAGGGCAGATACAGATTCGCATATTTCTCCCTTGATTCCCCCTCTTGATTCGTGGTCAGATACTCGATCCGTTTTATGGTCCCTCTCCGATTTACATCATGGTATGTATACTTCTCCATAACTCTCCCGCCTCTCTATTCTTCCAGGATTTCCCCATTGGGGGCCGTTCCTTTTATTTCATAGGACATGTCCCACAGATCCGCCTTTAACACCGCAGTATAACCCGCTTTCTTCCACTCAAATGTCATGCAGCTTACCTGTACGTCAACAGAGATCTCGGAATCAAAGGAAAAAGCCGGAAAACGGGTTCTGAAGCGCAGCATATCAAGCTGTTTCCTGACGACTTCCTTGTGCAGCGCCTGCTCCATCTGTTCGGTTGATAAATTGGTTCTGTTAATTTCCTTATGGCCGGCTGCACCGGCTTTCTTGACTGCCTCATGGTCGTTCTTCCCTGCAAACAGATCCAGGTACCAGATCTGTGGCTTACCGGGCATAAACAGCTGCAGCGCGCGGGCCATGAGCATTTTCCTGTCGTTTTCCCCTAATGCGCTGTAATAGGTGGAATTTACCTGATAATAAATATTTTTCTGCCCATGAAGGTCTTTTACCATTCCGCCTCTTGCAACTACAACGTCAATTAGCTTTTGAATGCGCTCCTCCGGAATCAGCCCTTTTAGATCCAACAGCGGTATTCCGTCATGGCATCCAAGCATATTTACTGTTTTTATCTTCTTTTGAATGATCTCATCCGCCCATGTTTTCAAGACTGTGCCGTCCGCATTCTCTAAGGCATCGATGATCAGGCCCGGCAGAAAGAAATCATAGGTCAAATATCCCTTTGAGGAAATCACTTCATAATTCTTTTCCCCATAGCTTGCATGAATCTCAGGCAAAAGTGACAGACCATGTTTATCTGCCAATTCCTGCACTTTTTTTAAAACGTCCCAAGTGCCGGGTTCGTTTAAGAAGTTTTTCTCCCCCGGTTCCTTGGGGGCATAGGCAAACGCATCAAGCCTTATAATTTTTGCACCGTATCCGGAAAGCTGTTTTAAGACCGCATCGTAAAAATCCCATACCAGCGGTGACTTGATATTTAAATCCATCTGGCCCAGATATTTCCTGTTGGATTCCATGTACTCCACAACCGCCTCCTTATATGGGGCGTACTTTCCAAATTCAATTTCTCCGGGCTTCTTTCCCGTCTCAAGACCTTCCTGAACCAGATGCACGATTTCGTCTGCCGCGTAATACTGCATGCCGGCTGCCTTCATAATATCCTGCGCATCTAAAGCAGGATACCTGACCTCCTGATAAAACGTGTTCCAATAAGGAACATTTTTCCCATCCGGAAAACGAACCATCAGAATCGGAAGGCCCGGCTTTCTAAAGAACATATTCTTTATGTATTCTTCCTTTGGCTGGATATAACCTTCCGGCGTCATCTCCCCATAACCATCCCAAAACTGGTTCCAGTCAATGAAGAAATCCCTGTAGCCTGAATTCTCTCCGTTTTTAAGAATATCCTGAAATTGTTCTGAAAGTACGGAGGCATGGTTTAGAATAAAGTCCAGCTTCAGGTCTACGCCCATCTGGCCAAGCTCTTCGAGATCCTCAAGTTTTGCGAGCTGATCGTTCAGGTCGTAACTGATCACAGAAAATCCCCTGTCCAGGTCCGTATGAAACAGACTTGGAAGAATATAAAAGGAACGAAATGTATCTTCAAATTCCGGTTTTCTTAAAATACCGATGATATCTGCCAGTGTCCCGCCCATGCTGTCCGGATAAGCATTCAGCATTGGGGCGTTATTTGTACTTATATTCTTCATCTTTCTCCTCCCCTCAATTCTTCATAGGTTATCAGACTTCCGGGTTTAGAAATGATGATTTTCGCCTTATGCGCCTGTGCGTCCAGCATCTGCTGTTCAATTTCCAAAACCCGCATAGTAAACGGACTGTCGGTCTTACCGTCCCTGTTTCTGCTGCGTCTGTGGGCGAGCGTTTCTTCCGGCGTACTGTTTAATAAAACAGGAATATCAACGCCCTCATAATAGTCACTGTTTCCGTGGGTCCATTCGATTACTAAGACATGGATTGCTCTGAAATCAACTTTTTCATACCACAAGTCGCACTCTGTTCTCCCCATTCTTTTGAGCCAGATATTTTCTGCGCCCATTTTAAACTGCCTTACAATCTCCGATATCTCGTCAAAATCTATCTCATGCTTTGTTCCAAGATACCCTTTCAATCCCAAAACTGCTCCGTCCAGATATGTCTTGAACCAAGGGTACTGATTGAGATATTCCTGATTCGCATCATCGTCTTTTTCCTGAAGACTGCGAAGCGCAGAATATACCTCCTCATCCAGCATATCTGCACTGGCCAGTGCCTTTACGCCCGACTGTCTGAAGATACGGAGCCTTTCCGCATCGTTATATTTTGGAATGCGCCTCGGATAATTATCTCCCGAAAGCGTATAACTCCCAATCCCCAGCTGGTTCAAATACCAGGAAAGCAGCGATGCAATCTCTGATTTACCAACCCCGGAACCGCCGCAGACTGAGATAACCGCCTTACCGCTTTTACTGCTTTCAATGACATCCGGAAGTATTTTCAGTAGTTCTGCAAAAATGACTTTTGACTTTCTGATATGGTCCGGCCCAATGCATACCTGATCTCCGGGCATATCGCCGTGTGGAATGTCCGTTCCTGCTTCCGGAATGTTTCCGTTTTCTGCTTTTTTTAAAACCTCTATCATATGATCCATAATATCCTCCGTTCAACTAATTTCTTACCCATCCCGTGATGGGCAGCAAAATCACTGTAACCGTTCAGAAAGACCTGGACTGTTACAAACTACTCTTCAAATTTACTGAAAACCATAACAAGCAGATGGCTTTTTATGCTCAGTACTAATGCCCCTGCTATAAGCCAAATGAAAACCGCATACAGATACCATATAAAACACGCACAGATCACCGCGATATTGCACAGCACAAGAAGCAGGCTGACGCCAAACTTCCCGGTCCCGATCATCAGGGCGCACTTTAAAACATGAAGTGTGCCGGCATTAAACCGGGCCAGCAAAGCAAATGAATACTCACCTATGATGGCAGCCATAAGCGTAACAACCACAATGACCGACAACAGTACATAGGAGAGCAGTCCCAGATCCAGGTGCCAGACGATATACCAGTCTGCCGCTAAAACAGCCGCCGCAGTCAGCAATATGAGTTCCAGCAGAATTCCCTGTTTCAGGTTCTCCTTAAATGATTTCAGAAAAGACTGCATCACATTCGGCGATTCCTTTCTGGCTATCTTCATGGCGGTATAATGCTTAGCTGTCATCGCCGGTCCGATCGTAACAATCGGAATCGAAAAAACGAGCGTAAATAAAAGTAACTGCAGATAATCAAAAAATGTATCCAACAGCTGCATTGCCTTATTGTCCGTGCTAAAAAATCCCATATGTTTCTCCTTTACCCAAATCATTTTCATATGCAATCGTATCTTCTACGTCTTTGAATGGCCTGTACAGCATATCCATAGTTCTATCCTGAACAGCTGCGGGTAAGCTTACATTTCCACCGGCGGAATCAGTATGGCCGTCTGTCCCGCCGGAACTTCAACAAAATCCTTTGTAAATGTCCCGCCCAGGCAGACACAGACTGAGGAAGGATTATATACCGTCTTTCCATCCACTGAAAATACCAGCCTCCGGTATGACTGTACATATTCCCTGATCTCGCCGTTTGACGCATACCACACGTCTTCGTGCCCGGCTATATTTTCAATAAAGTTTTCAATATGCCCCCAGTTATCATTCTGGTCGAATTCATAGCTGTGTCCCCACACATAGAACAGCTTTGCGGGAGTCAGAAGGTTAAAGTACATTCTATCGGATAAAAACGCCTCTGCCAGATCCCATATTTTATCATCGTCGTGATGGCAGGTCGGATTCCAGGTAAGAAAATTTTCAGGAATATCAAATTTATGAGTAGAATCTATCGTCCGTGCATATGTAATTCCCGAAGCTTCAAGAGCCTTTATCACCACTTCATCATAAGCGCCGAATGCATAGGCATAACCAGTCACTGTTTTTTGGTACAGGATCTCAAGTGCTTTTCTGCTTTCCAGTATCTCTTCTACGCACCTTGCAGTATCCATGCCTGTCAGACACTCATGATACTGGCCATGGGCCGCTGTCTCATGCCCCTTATAGAGTACTGCCGCTTCCTGTGCGTCCACCTTCACATGGGGCACTTCCTTTTTTCCTGCGGCAACTGTGCCCTTTCTTCCAAACAGGCCTGGATTCAGGTTAAACGTTGCCTTTACATGATATTGGTTGAACAATTCAACCAACCTTCTGTCCTGTGTGATTCCGTCGTCGTAGCTCAGTGTGAACGCCTTTCTTTTTCCCTGCGGGAATAACATTCTGTCATTTACTTGTAAACTCATCTCCGCTCTCCTTTCCTCCGGCTGTCCGTTTTTTGGTAGCAGTTCAGGCTTGTCTGAACTGTTACGGTTTATTTTTTCAGCAGATCTCTGATCAGCCTTGCCATATTTACCGATAGCAGCGCGTAATGGTCTGTCGCATACATCACCTGGCTGCATACCGAAACGTGCCGGTTGAGGATATCTTTCCAGAACCATTCCGCCGAAATATACAGCATGCCGTACCTCTCAATGGGCTCACACAGCATAGCGCGTACCCGGTTATCAACTGTACAGCCCATGCAGCCCCTGGCAATCTGAATGATCCGGCCGTCTTTTAATGCCATTTCCGCCCGGCCGTTTTTTTCTACATAAGAAGCCCCCATGATTTCTGCAATAAATGATGCCGGAATCATGCAGTATTCTCCCCTTACTTTTGCCTTTCCCTGCAACCCGTGGTATTTTAATTTTTGCCACATCACAGACTTTGCGGGCATTTTCATCTTTTTCCCATGAACCCAGGCGTATGCACAGTCCGGTGCGGCTGCAAAGCAATACTCGTCCCCCTCTCTCTTACAGATCGGTTCCATATATTCGATTGTTCCATCTGCTTTTCTTTTTGAGCCGGAAAAGAGGTAGTCCCATACAAGCTCAGCCTCGTCAAAGGTCTGTCCGTGATCCCGGTTCTTCACGTCGCGGAAGACATAATCCGCCTTCTTCCCCCTGTAAAACGCAAAATTATTTTCCCCTTCTATCTTTAGCTCCGGCAGTCCCACGCATTCATTGATTCTCAGCCAGTATTCTCTGTTTTTAGCCACCACGTCTTCCACCGTGTCTGTGCTGCCCGGCGGCGACTGGTCAAATTCCATTCTGGCCTGCCAGACTGTGAGCGGACCGGCATCATTGACCGGGTTACCGTGTTCATCAAATAAAAGGCCTATGGTGCTCGGCCCCGCAGAACCCGCCATTGCCGCAAAGTGATCCCCATAATGTCTTGCCATCATCGCCGTCATTGCATTTCCAAGGGACATGCCCTGCATATAGATCCGTTCTTCATCAATATTGTATTTCTTTTTCATGATCTCCAGCAGCTCAAAGACCATCCTGACATCATTATTTCGGCTGATGTCATCCGGAAAATCATGCATGTAGATCCCTTCCTCATTGGGCGCGGACAGCTCTTCAAATAATCTTCTTTCACACTCGATCTGCCAGAATCTGCGCCGGTGCGCATTTGGGTAAACCACAATAAATCCCTCTCTGTCCGCCACGAGCGACCATGAAGTATAGATGCACTGTGCCCACCCCGTCATAATCCCGCCGTGCATGGAAAAGACCAGGGGCGTCTTCCTGGAAGGATCATAACTGTCCGGTACATATTCATACCAGGTATCATCCTCATCGTCGATCAGGCAGGCCTTCATTTCCTTAAGATTTGCCGGATAGACCTGGGAGTTGTTCCCATTCTCATTGACAACAATCTCGCTCTCCTTCAAGCGTTCCGGCAGATATTCACGATTGTCGTCATCCGGGATTCCCGCCAGAAGCTTTATTTTTGTCGTTTCACTCATATTTAACCTTTTTCCTTTCTTATACCTTATTCCGCAGTTTACTGCGGATCCGCCCGCAGGGCATGAATTACGGGGTGCCCTTTGGGTATACCTTATTCTGCAGCTGTGCTGCAGACCTGCCCGCAGGGCATGTGTTACGGGATGCCCTTTGGGTATACCTTATTCTGCATAGATCGGCGTTTTCCGAAGCGGCAGCCATTCGTCCAGGGCCTTTTTCAGATATGGATCCCAGAAATTCCAGTCGTGGGTATAGCCCGGCGCCTCCTCATAATGGAAGCTGACGCCCAGTTTAGCCAGGGCATCTCTGTCGCGCCTCACAACATCCCGGATAAAGTCATTTTCCCCCACAGCGATAAATATTTCCGGCAGTTCTGTCCCTTCTGCAAGGTGTCTTTTTACATACCCGCCCAGATCATACTCACTGTCTCTTAACCGGTCCGGATCTCCGAAGGCGGCCTGCATTCTCCGCATTTCCAGCGTCCGCACCTGTTCAACAAATGCATCCGTATCCACGCTGCATCCAATCCCGCCCGACAGATCCACGCAGGCTCGGTACAAATCCGGGCGTTTTAACCCAAGTGCCAGGGAACCGTTCCCGCCCATGGCCAGCCCCACTGCGAAGTTATCTTCCCGTTTTGGAGAAGATGGAAACATCGTCTGAATGACCTTGGGAAGTTCCTCTGTCATAAAAGTAAAATATTTGTAGCCATACTGTGTATCCATAAAAAAACTGTCATTTACCTGCGCCGTTACCGTCATCACACAGTTTTCTTCCGCATATCTTTCTATATTTGATTTCCGTACCACACAGGTATCATCGTCTCCGCCCCCGTGGAGCAGGTAAACGGTCTGCAGTTTCATGCCCTCCCGGTATTCCCACCGCCGCCTGGCAGCCACACCTTCTTCCCGTTTCGGTTCAGTGAGAGGGTAATAGGTCATATTTTCCGATGGAAATGTGACCGTAACATTCGTGTGCAGGCTTAAAATCTCTGATCGAAAGCTAAATCTCAATAATCCCATAATCTCTCCTTTACTGCGTCCTTAGTTGCAAACGGATCGTTACAGTTCACACATGGCCTATCACCACGCTGATAGGCCGTGCTCAACAACGGATCCCTTTACGGAACCTTTGCCGGCTGATTTACCTGGCGCTGATATTTTTAATCCATTTTCCTCCGCGCAGCCTGTAAAAACATAATATGCATTTTAATATTTCATCGATCCTCAGCGCACAGTAGGTCCAGAATGCAGGCGCTTTGAATACAACTCCCACAACGTATCCCAGAGGCACGCTGGCCGCCCATAAGAAAATAATGTCTGCCACCATAAGAAACCTTGTGTCCCCGCCGCCTCTTAAGACTCCTTTTGTAAGAATGCTGTTAATGGATCTGAAGAAGACAATAAACGCAATCGCCCACATTAACTGACGGGCAATCATTTCTGTTGCCTTTGTAATGTTATAGCAGGAAATAATCGGCCCGGAGACAAGCAGTATCACGACTCCGGCCACCACTCCCACTACAATGCCAAGCCCGACAAATGCATCGGCCTCTTCCCTTGCCCTTTTTGCATCGCCACTGCCCAGAGTATGCCCTACTACGATGCTGCTGGACTGTGCCACTCCCTGTGTCAGGACGCTGCTCATCTGCTGGATCACCGCCGTGATGGAAAATGCCGCTACAAACTGGGATCCGATGCGCCCGGTGATCATCGCTATGACGTTATTGCCAAATCCCTGTAATGTATCACTGATCATGACAGGAAGCGCAACTTTCATGAATTCTTTATTTAAATGTTTACTTCTAAGCAGAATATCTTTCAATTTATATTGGATTGACTTGTCGGCCAGAAGAAGGTACCCGAAGGTAATCCCAAATTCCAGTATTCTGGCAAGCAGTGTTCCCAAAGCGGCTCCCACAACCCCCATTGCCGGAAATCCCAGTTTGCCGAAAATGAAGATATAATTAAAACCGACATTTGCAAAAAATGCCAGGATAGCCGTATACAGCGGGATCTTCACCTGTCCCACACTTCGCAGTATGTTTGAGCCGATCAGCGAAAGCCCGCAGAATAGGTAGCAGTATGCCGAATACCCAAAATATCTGATACCTTCCGATATTACCTCTGCATCCGCTATATATGTGCGCATAATCGCGCCCGGGAAAAACAAGGTTGCAAACGTAAAGAGCAATGAAATAACCAGGGCAAACTTCAGCGCAATGGATACTGTCGTTTTCAGCGCATTTTCCCCCAGGGTGCCTACCATAATATTGTCCATCATATTCACACCGATCGTAATCAGGCACTGCAGGGTGATCGGCACCGCAAGCTTTACTGTTTTACTATAGAAGCTCTTATCCGATGTAAACAATTTCATGGCTTTACACCCCTGGCTTCCCCTTTGTATACCAGCCAATTGTCTTCCTGGTTTAACCGGTTTTTCATGGCGGTAATTTTTACCGTTTCGTTTTGTTTTTCAAACCTCATGATGGTCAGTGCCCAGCTGCTCATCCAATGTATGGTGATCTCCAGGGTATATCCGTTGATGTACCGCGCCGTGGCGCAGTATGCCGTAAGATCGGGAAATACATTGTCTGTGTTCCTCAGTACGAGCTTCCCGTCAAATCCCGCTTCGAACCTGGCATAACCGTTTACCTCCAATATACAGCGGTCTGCTTTCATTTCCAGCGTAAATTCTTCCATCTCACCTTTTCTGTCTTTTGCTCTGTATAATGCAAACATATCAGTGCCTCCCGGAGGCGCAAGCCCCAGCCAGGGTGTTGGATTTCCTTCTGTCACTTTATACTTGCCACTGAAATCAAGATCCGGGGTTATGTCATTCGGTCTGTCCGGCATAAACTCCATATTTTTTTCGATTTCCAATAACCGGTTATATTCCTCTTCATTTTCTTCTAAAGGCTCATCTGCGATCTTCAGAAGAAGTTCTTCGTAAATGACATCCAATGTGCGCTGCGGCCCGTATGGCGCTATGGCTCCCTCATGGACTACCACTGCGACCCGCTTCTTAGGCCACACGATTCCATACTGCCCCTGTGCTCCGTCAAACCTGTACACACCGGGTATGCTGCAGGCCCAGAGCTGATAGCCGTATCCACATTTTCCGTCCTTTTGTTCCGGTGCGTATTCATTCTCAATCTGAACGGAGAGGGCCTCTTTTATGTAATCGGGGTCGACCAGCTGCCTGCCGTTCCAGCTGCCTCCGTTCATATACAGAAGCGCCAGCCTTAAGTTGTCTTCCGTCGTGGAAAATGTAGCCGGTTCGGCATCCAGGCCGTTCGGCCACTTCAGCCACACGAACCGTTCCCCGTTGATTCCGATCTCATCAAACAGCCTTGGGGTAAGGTATTCCTTTAAATTCTGCCCCGTTTTCTTTTTGATCACTGCAGATAACATGCAGGCGCCGGACGTGTTATACATAAATCTTGTTCCCGGCTTATATTTCATAGGAGTCCGAAAATAGTCCCCGATCCAGTCTTCCCCGATTTCCGGATGGCGTGCATGCCCGTTGGTCATGGTAAGGACATCCCTGATTCTGATCTCTTTCATTAATTCTGAAACTTCAATATTTCTCTCTTTTATTTCTTCTGCAAAGATATCTGTCATTTTTTCTTCTAACGACAGCTTGTGTTCCATAAGCGCAATTCCGACCGCCGTTCCCGTATAGGTTTTCCCAAGAGAGTTATTGCCGTGGACCAGGTCTTTGCTATATGGCGCCCAAAAACATTCTGCAAATACTTTCCCATCCCTGGCAGCCATAAATCCATGCATACTTGCCCATTCATTCGTGAGCTTTTCCAGGCACCGCCTTACCTAACTGCTTTCAATCCCTGCATTTTCCGGCGATATTCTTTCCAATTCATCATGATTCGGCATAATTTTCTCCTTTCTTCGACCTTTGATTCATTTGCGGCGACGTTTTCCTTACCGTGAACAGGAAAAATACAAGCGCTCCCAGCAGCAAGAAACCGCAGATATCAAATATAGCGGTAAATCCCGCTGTCCCCGCAAACATTTGTACTACACATCCGCCGATCATCGGACCAACGCCCTGACAGATATCTCCCCCCAGATAATATGTACTCGTGGCAACCCCGCTTTTTTCGGTTCCTACCGTATGAATGCAGCCTGCCTGGAGAGACGGCTGTGCCGCGCCCTGTCCCAGTGACCTGACGGCCCCGGTCACCAAAATCAGCAGCAGCGTCCTGCTTCTTCCCAGCATAAACATAGCCGATGCCGTAAGCAGCAGGCCCGGCAGAACTGTAATGGCAATCCCCTTTTTATCCATCAGTTTGCCTGAGAACGGCCGGATGATAAACAGGACAATTGCACACACCGTAAAATAGATGCTGATTCCCTTCACTCCGATCTCATCCGCATATAAGACTAAATACGATGCAACGATCCCGTTCGTAAACGAAAAGGTCCCCGCAACCAGCGTAAATGGAAGCGCCTTCACCGCAATAATATCGCTGAACCCGATTTTTTTCTTTTCCACTGCAGGCTTCTTCTCCTCATGGAAAAAGCATAAGATAACATACGCTATGACGGTCAATATTGCAGAAACCAAAAATGTGGCTTTCATTCCAACAATATCCGCTATCGTAATTCCGATACCCGGAGCCACTGCGGAGCCGACTACCATGCCCAACCCCAGATAACCGATCCCTTCCCCCATTTTGGTCTTGGGAATATAACGGGAGGCCAGAGAAATCTGGCAGGTTCCGGATAACGCGAAGCCGATTCCATTGATAATCCGAAATCCGACCAAAAGGGGAATCTGCGTTGTCAGCGTAAAACCGAGCAGTCCAATCCCCATGAGCACATTGCTCCATTTTAAAAGCGTCACATTACTCAACCGGTCCGCCATGATTCCGCTGAAGGGCCGGCAGCACAGTGAAGTCAGAGAAAACAGTCCTACGATAAACCCTGCGATGGCCACCGTAGTCCCTATATTCACAAGATATTTGGACAGAATTGTGGCAGTCATATAAAATGAGAAAGCGTTTAATGTGTTGACAAGAAGTACTGAGATATAATGTTTATTCCACAATCTTTCATTCATTATTTTATTTCCTTTATATTGTTAATAATTATGGAGTTTCGCAAGCGAAACTCGCACCTGCGACGGCCGCATCGCGGCATCTGCCTTTTACGCCGCAGTGCGCATCCCCCGGAGGGCTTACTGTTTAGCGCGCAAGTAAGGAACACTTGTCTGTTAAACAATAAGAGAGGGCAACGCCCTCTCTTGCTAGTATTTACAACGGCTGACTTATTGTTCCGCGAGCCATGCATCAAGCTGCGCCTGTTTCTCTGCGATGATCTCATCGATTCCGGCATTTTTAAGATCTGCCTGGAATTTCGGAAGTGTGGATTCGATATCCACCTCTCCGTACATCAGCGGCGTATAGTACTGCGCCACAACATTTGCACAGGCCGTCATCTGATCCGCAACCTTTGTGGAATCAAATGTAAACCCTAATGCCAGAGACTTATCACAGGTTTTATTCTTTTCCAGCATCTGATCGTAAATATCTTCCGGTTCGTAGTACCATGTCTTGCAGAGCATTACGTTCGGCCAGTATGCCATAGATGCCGCTGCCCAGCCAAGGTCTGACATGCCGCTCTTGCCCTCCGGATATACCATCTGTCCGTCTTCATTCAGTTCATAATCAAGTCCCTCGATACCATTTGCAGCCAGCTGTGCCGCTTCCGGATCGGTATATAACACTTTCAGTATCCTCATAGCCGCTTCCGGTTCTTTACAGAAGGAACTGATATGCCACATATAGGTTGTTGCATCACTTGTCGTAGAAAGTGCGTCTGTCACCTTTGTCCCCTCTAATTCGAGGTTATTCTGTGCAATCGTTGCTTCCATAGATACCTCTGCATCCCAACCGTACCCGGTCGTTCCGTTTGCCACGCCCATCAGAAGGTTCATCAGGGACGCATTGCTGTTGCTGAGCGGATCCGGGCTGAATACACCTGCTTCCTTCCACTCTTTAACATGTCCCAGCCAATTTTTAAAGTATTCGGATTCATAGAAATTCTCAACCTTTGTGCTTTCTGTCGGATTCGTCAGGACTCCCAGGTAATTTGTGTCGCCCAGGTAGTCAATGCTCTTTGGAACCCAGTAAGCCTCCGTTGAACCCGGGATGTAATAGCTGTCCGGATTCGCCGCTTTAATCTGCAGGATGGCGTCAGACATACTGTCAATATCCGTCACCTTACTCCAGTCTACATTTGCTTTCTGAGCGTCTTCTGTTCTGGCATAGTAAAGATTTTCGGTACAATAGGAATACATACATGGAATGCCGTACTGTTTTCCGTTAACCTCTCCGCATTTTAAGTACTGTTCCATTCCATCCGCGAATAAATCTGTAATTTCACTTCCTTCGGATTCCAGCAGGCCGTCAAGCTCCATAACCTGTCCGTTCGCTACGAGATTGGAAACCGATGTGTACCAGAAGGAGTTAAATAAATCCAGTGAATCATCTCCGCCGCCTGTCAGCATCAGGTTCAGCTGTGTTGCCCAGTTACCGAATTCAATCCCCACCAGATCCACCTCTGCATGGGCCTTTTCTCTCAAAATCTTATTCAGTTCTTCTTCAATTGCTTCTTCATCCGGTGATGGGAACACAACGGAATATGCCATTTTTATTACAGGGTAGTCTTCGTCTGCCGCCTGATCCTCTGTTGCTTTCTGCTTGTCGTCCGCCTTCTTTTCCGATGAGCTGCACCCCGTGAACAGAGCCGCCGCCATGCTGAGTGCAAGCAGGCTGGCAATTATTCTTTTCTTCATAAACTCTTCCTCCTTTTCGTGGATCTCTTCTTCATTTATAGCCTTTGCGCTTTGGCCTTTCGTTGTCTTGCATGGACATCATACCAAATCCGAATGTTGCTCTTCTATCATTTTTTTGTCCTAAAACATCAATTTTTTAATATTCCACACTATTTTTTTTACATTTTCGTCATCTTTATATACTATTTATTTTTTAAAATCAGAATTTTGACAGTTTGAATCCGTTTTTTGATAGAATTTTGTGCACCTTTCCACTACATTTATAAGTAAGACGCCAGATGCCCCGCCGCAAACAGCTTCAGATTTGCAGCACACCACACGGCAGAGCGTTTGGCCCTTCGGCATCTGCCAATTGGACATACATACCAGTCTGGCTCGCTGCCCACGGGAATAAAGGAATGTAAAAATCAAGGAGGTTCTTATGAAACAAGAAAAATTGAAAGTCAAGAAAAAGGGAATGTCAAGGCACCGGATGAAAAGATATATCCCGCTTTATCTCATGATACTGCCAGGTCTGATTTACTTAATTATTAATAACTATATGCCAATGGCCGGGCTTGCACTGGCATTTAAAAAGGTCAATTATTCCATCGGCCTTTTCGAGAGTCCATGGTGCGGACTGGACAACTTCAAGTTCTTATTCAGTACCAATGATGCATTTATCTTTTTCAGGAATACAATCCTCTATAATCTGGGATTCATCTTCTTAGGGAATGCACTTGGTGTATTTGTAGCTATCTGCTTGGATTCCATTTATAACAAGTTTTTCAAAAAATTCAGCCAGGTGATTATACTGATACCCTACCTGCTTTCGACAGTCATCATCAGTTATATAGTATATGCATTTTTAAGCGGCAATAATGGTTTCATGAACCTTACTATTTTACCGATGTTAGGAATCAATCCGGTAAGCTGGTACAATGAGTCCCAATACTGGCCTTATATTCTGATACTCGTATATCTGTGGATGACGTTTGGATACAGTTCTATTCTTTACTATTCCACATTAATCGGAATTGATAAGTCCTATTATGAAGCTGCGGCAGTAGACGGCGCAGGTGTCTGGGCTCAGATCCGCCACATTACACTGCCGGCCCTGAAACCAACGATTATTACACTGGTCCTTCTTGCCGTTGGCCGGATCTGCTACTCGGACTTTGGCTTGTTCTATCAGATCCCGATGAACAGCGGCCTTCTATACTCAACGACTCAGACCATCGATACCTATGTATACCGTGCCCTGTTAGAACTGAACGATATTGGCCGTTCCACAGCCGGCGGTTTCCTGCAGTCCATACTTGGCTTTATCTGCGTATTTACCGCAAATGCAGTCGTATCGAAGGTAGACAAAGAAAGCAGCTTATTCTAAATACAGGAGGGAAATTTAATGATTTACAAAAATAAGATTTTTCGTTTCATAATGGGATTCATCATGATTTTATTCGTGTTGGCGTGTATCCTCCCATTCGTACTGTTAATTTCAAGTTCCTTTACTTCTGAGGTTGCGCTTGCCCAAAATGGATATTCCTTCATTCCTTCCGAATTCTCTTTATCCGCTTATAAATACATCTGGAGCGTAAAAAGAGATGTACTTAGGGCTTACGGTATCAGCTTTTTAGTTACAGGCGTGGGCACGGCAGTAAGCGTAGTTATGACGATGCTGTTTGCCTATCCGCTGTCCCGGAAAGATCTTCCCGGAAGAAGAGTTCTTTCCTTCATCATTTTCTTTACTATGCTGTTTAACGGCGGCTTTGTGCCGACCTATTTGATTTATTCACGGATCTTCCATATTACGGATACCATCTGGGCATTGATCGTTCCCTACCTGTTAATGAATGCCTTCTTTGTCATTATGATCCGTACCTACATTAACACAAATGTACCAAATGAGGTGATCGAGGCTGCTACGATTGACGGTTCAGGCGAATTGCATACGCTGGTAAAAATCGTCGTTCCCATGTCCAAACCGATCATTGGCACTATTGCTCTGATGACTGCGATTGCATACTGGAATAACTGGACAAACGGCGTATACTTTATCCACACCAAAAGAGAACTTTTCGGCATCCAGAACTACTTGAATTCGGTTCTCAGCAACATCGCCTTCCTGCAGTCACATTCTGACCCAAGCGTAAAGATTACTGAACTCCCCAGTGTCAGCATCCGTATGGCGCTGGCTGTGATTGCCCTGTTACCGATCCTTGTCGCTTATCCGTTTTTCCAGAAATCCTTTGCCAAGGGAATCACGGTAGGATCTGTGAAGGGTTAGAGGAGGCCGCCCCATGAAGAAAATAGAAAATAAAATCATGCTCATCACTTATGCCGACAGCATGAGCAAAGACCTAAAAGAACTAGATGAAATACTGGGCCGGCATTTCAAGGATGCCATCGGGGGGCTGCATGTACTTCCCTTCTATCCCGCATCCGGTGACCGGGGATTTGCCGTAATCAATTACGATCAGGTAGATCCCGCCTTCGGAACCTGGGACGACATCGACCGGCTGGCCGGACAATATTATATGATGGCGGATTTCATGCTGAATCATGTATCGATCCGTTCCGGAGAATTCCAGGATTATATGGAAAACGGCGATGCTTCTCCCTACAGAGATATGTTTATCCACTGGGAAGAATTCTGGCCCGAAGGAAATCCCACCGAAGAGCAGTACCACGCTTTGTACCGCAGAAAAGCTGTATATCCATACATTGAATTTACAAGAAAGGACGGGAAAACCGTTCACTTGTGGAACACCTTTTTTGAGGAACAGATTGACATCAATCCCTATGCTAAAGCCACGAAGGATTACTATGCAAGAAATTTAGGCACAATCAGCAGCCATGTCCCCCTGGTCAGATTTGACGCCTTCGCTTATGCCTCGAAACGCCCCGGGACAAGCTGCTTTTTTGTAGAGCCGGACATATGGAACGTTCTGGATATCGGCATGGAGCCGTTAAGGAAGACGCAGACCGAAATGCTGCCCGAAATCCATGAGAATTATCAAATCCAGCTTAAGATGGCCAAGAAGGGCTATTGGGTCTATGACTTTGCTCTTCCTATGCTTTTACTCCACGGGCTGAAAAGCGGAAGAACCGACCGGCTGATCCACTGGCTTAACATTTGTCCGAGAAAGCAGTTCACCACCCTGGATACACATGATGGAATCGGTGTCGTTGATGTCGCTGGTTTACTCACAGAAGAAGAAATTGATTATGTGAGGGACGATGTGGATGAAATCACCAAAGAAGCAAAGCAGTACATCAAGCTTCCCAGCATGATTACAGCAAAGGACGGCAAGTTTAAAAGCTACCAGCTGGGTTCCACCTACTACTCCGCACTCCGGTGCAGTGATCGTGCATACCTGATTGCAAGAGCCGTACAGTTTTATGCTCCCGGTATTCCCCAAATATATTACGTGGGCCTCCTGGCAGGAGAAAACGATATCGAGAGCATGAAGACGAACCCGGATCCCAGAACCATCAACCGCCACACATTCTCCAGGGAAGAGCTGGAAGCTGCGGTCCAAAAGCCGGTATGTAAGCGCCTGTATGAACTGATGCGTTTCAGAAACAATTATGAAGCTTTTAACGGAGACATCACAATCGGTGAAGACCGCGGCGATGGTACACTTACGATAACCTGGAAAAAAGACAATTATTACACGGCCTTAACAGCTGATTTCAAAGAGCTTACTTATCAGATTGTGTATTATGACGAAGCTTCCGGGCGGGAATGTATCTTATAGTTTTATAAAATATCAAAGGAGATTACAATTATGTCATTATTGACCTACAATTTTGAAAGCGAATATCTAAACAACAACCACCAGATCACCGTCATTCTGCCGGATAAGAAGCGTGGAATATCCCCCGCAGAGTTTTATGGCAGTAATAAAAAATATAAGGTTCTCTGGCTGCTCCACGGTACATACGGCGACGATACCGACTGGCTCAGAAAAACGAACATTGAGCTGTATGCCGCAGAAAAAAACCTTGTAGTAGTATGCCCTTCCGCCTTAAACTCCAATTATTCAAACTGGCCGAATGCAATGCTGGGTTACAATATGTATGATTATTTCACAAAAGAACTGATGCCCCTGGTCTATGGCTGGCTGCCGGTATCCGATAAAAGGGAAGACAACTTTATTGCAGGCCTTTCCATGGGCGGGCGCGGCACCATTAAGTTTGCGGTAAACTATCCACAGTTATTTGCCGCTGCCGCTGTGCTCTCTGCAGTACCTGTTCCATTTGATGAACTAAGGCCCGGGCACCCATGTCTGATTATGGACACTGCGAATCCCCGAATGGTACAAACGATCGAAAATGCAGGAGGCTTCGAGGCTTACGTGAATTCAGAAGAAAATGTATGGACCCTGATTGATGAACTGGCTCCAACCGGAGATCTCCCCAGGCTGATGTTCGCCTGCGGACACGAAGATGCAATCCTTTACGACAGATATAAGATATTCCGGGAGCATTGCAAAGAAATCGGGCTGGATGTCAAATGGTTTGATCTGCCAGGATATAAACATGAATGGCGTTTTTGGGATCTCGCAATACAGGAGGCACTGGTGTTCTTTGGGCTGGAAGATACGGACTGCGGGAATCCCTTCTAAATCGGGATATAGTGATGAGCTTTAGTCTCGGCGCGGATGGGGGCGCTCCATAAAGGGATAGCCGAAAGCCTCCCGGAGAACATCCATGTCCTTTCAAAAACGCTCAAAGCGGGCCTAAGAAATTCTAGGCGGGAAACAGCCCTGAAAATGGAGCACCACTGACACATCACGAGAAATCCGATGATTTCTC
>NZ_WKZK01000027.1:58826-63499 GCF_009680135.1 Eubacterium sp. BIOML-A2 | reverse complement strand
AGTTGTTGCTGAACCCAGCGCGGGAAATCATCAGATTTCCCGTGATGTGTTCAGCGTACCCGCCTATCCGGCATCGGGTGTTCTAGAATCACTTAGCAGCATGGGTGCATATCGCAACGGCATATACAGCCCCAGCATCTCCCCGGCCTCCCTGTCATAAAGCGTCCCCATCCGCCGACAAGTCTAAAGCTAGCCAACTAAATCCCAATTTTTTATTGACAATTCTGATGTGGCGTGTTATATTACAAATAGAACAATAGGGGCTTGATTATGAATCTATTGTTGGGCAGCATGATTCCCCGGAAGTATTTTCGGGGATGTTTTTTGATTGGGTACGGGGCTTTTCCCCACAGATTTAACAAGATAAGAGGACTCTCCCTACGCTATGGGGAAGAGATGAATCTCTTAAAACAAGAAGCCAGAAGGTAGGACCAGGAGGTGATGGCAGTGGCTGCAAAGAGAGATTATTATAAAGTTTTGGGAATTGATAAGAGTGCAGATGAAAACACGATAAAAAAGGCGTACCGGAAGCTTGCCAAAAAGTACCATCCGGATACAAATGCGGGTAACGCCCAGGCTGAACAGAATTTTAAAGAGGTTACAGAGGCGTATACGGTTTTAAGTGACGAAGAAAAACGTAAATTGTATGACCAGTTCGGCCATGCTGCTTTTGAAGGAGGGTTTGATGCCGATGCCGCCAAGGCATACAGCCGTCAGAATGGAGGGACACGGGAATATCATTTTGAAAGCGGCGATATGAATGATATTTTCGGGGATATTTTTGGCGATATGTTCAGGGGCGGCGGTTCAGAGGGATTCGAATACCATAATTATTCTGGCAGTGGGTTTGGCGGCGGAGGATATGGCAGAAAAACGTTCCGCAGGAAGGGCGCAGACCTGCATGCGGAAGTTGCAGTTACTTTTGACGAGGCGGTTTTTGGATGTGAAAAGATTATTACGCTTCAGAATCAGGATGGTATGACAGCACCTGTGCAGTCCCTGCAGGTTCGCATTCCGGCAGGTATTGAGACCGGCAAGAGCATTCGGCTGCGGGGCAAAGGGATGCCAGGCGCAGGCGGCGGTGAACCGGGAGACCTGTTCTTAAAAGTACAGGTCGGCGGGAAGGCAGGCTTTGAGAGAAAGGGGCAGGATATTTATACGATGGCTTACATCCCGTTTACTACCGCAGTATTCGGCGGGGAAGTGATGGTTGAGACTCTTTATGGAAACGTACTCTGCAAGATCAGGGAGGGAACGCAGTCGGGGACGAAAATACGGCTCCGGGGAAAGGGCGTTGTGTCCATGAAGAATCCGGAGGTGCACGGTGACCAGTATGTATGCGTGCAGATACAAGTACCGCAGAACCTGAACAGAGAAGCCAGGGAGAAATTAAGGGAGTTTGAGGCGGCCCAGCGAGGGGGAAGACAGTCTGCCTGATAATGTTGGGGCACGCCTGATGGGAGCGGGCAGCAGGACGGAGGGGAAGTATCTTCCGTTCCGCTGCTCTCTGCTTCCATCAGGCGTACCCATTTTTTATCTATGTGTCGAAAATGGGTTGTATCCTTTGGTTTATTGGTGGTATCATAAGAGAAAGTGTCGAATATGTTTTGGGCTCTGCAGTATATGCAGGATGGCTGAGCTCTGTTTGGCAGGGGTGAAGCCGTAGGTCTCAAAAACATGGAGCTTAAAGGAGGAAAAGGTATGAAAAGAGTGATCAGTTTCGTGGTGTGTCTGTGTCTGGCTGTGGGAATGCTGGCAGGATGCGGTGCGAAGGAGAAGGATGAAAAAAAAGAAGCAGAGGATATAACGGAGAATGAAAAGGGAGACCGTCAGATTACCTTTATGATTCCGGACTGGGGGGTGCCGCCGGATGAGATGCTGGCAGATTTTACAGGGGAGACCGGGATTGATGTTGTGATCAATGAGGTAAGCTGGGATGATATCCGGGATAAGATTGCAATTGCAGCTTCCGGCGGTTCATCTGCTGCGGATGTGGTGGAAGTGGACTGGTCCTGGGTAGGGGAGTTCTATGCTGCAGACTGGCTGGAGGAGATCCGGCTTTCAGAAGAAGAAAAGGCCGACATGCCTACGCTGGATACATTTACTATAGAAGGGAAAGTACTGGCTGTTCCTTATGCCAATGATTACAGGCTGTCTTATTATAATACCGAGCACTATAAAGAGGCCGGGATCCAGTCGGCGCCGGAGACATGGGAACAGGTATATGAAAATGCAAAAAAGCTGAAAGAAGCTGGTGTGTCTGAATATCCGTTTGCGATTCCGCTGAATGCGGAAGAAGCGGCGACGACTTCGTTAATCTGGCTGGCGTATACAATGAATGGCGCAGTATTTCATGAGGACGGTACGCTGATTAAGGACTCCGTGCTGGCTGCGCTCAGTTATGAGGAGAAGATGCTTCAGGAAGAACTGATTGACCCGGCCGATAAGACTTCGTCCGGTATGGATGCATACCGGAGGCTTTTATCAGGTGATGCCAGTTTTATGACGGGGCCTACATCCTTTGTGGCGAGAAGCAGCAACAGCGAGGAGTGCAGTATTGTAGGACAGATCGAGCCGATTCTGGTGCCGGGAAAGACCGGTACTTCAGAGCATACCATGGCGCTTCCAGAGGCGATTGGAATTACCAAATTTTCAAAAAATAAGAAAGATGCTGAGACATTTGTAAAATGGTATACGTCGCCTGAGATCCAAAAAGAACTTTATAAAACAAAAAGCGCGATCCCAACTCATAATACGATCTTGGAAGAGCTCATAAACGACGGTTCAATCACAGACTCCGGCGCTATGCTGGAGGAGGCTGAGCGGATCTCGTCTCCGTTCCCCAACGGGGTACCGTCCTATTATGCAGAGATGAGCAATGCCATTTATAATGCGGTGAATAAAATGGCTCTTGGGGAATTGACTGCGGAAGAAGCCTTTGAAGAGATGGACAGTAAGATTACGGAACTGGCAGGAAAATAGTGATGAAAAAAGCATTACCATATCTATTACTGGCGCCCATGATGATTATCATGGGTGTCTTGGTATTTTACCCTGTGATTGTAACATTTTCATATAGCCTGAAAAAGTGGAAGCTGACAGCGCCCGGAGAGATCGAATTCATCGGTCCTGCCAATTATATCAGTGTATTAAAGTCATCCTCTTTTTGGTACAGTCTGCAGAATACCCTGTTTCTTGTCGTGATGATCGTTCTGCTTACAACAGTGATCGGTATAGCCGTTGCGCTTTTTCTGAATGTGGAATCCCGTGTATCCGGACTCATGCTTGCCGTGGCAGTGCTGCCCTGGGCGCTTCCGCCGTATGTCAACGGGGTGCTGTGGAAGTTCATTCTGAACTCTGGGTATGGATTCATGAACAAGCTGCTGATTACCCTGCATGTTGTGGATCAGCCGGTGGAGTGGCTCTCCTCGCGGTGGCTCCTGCTTTTGTCGGTTTCTCTTGTGGTTACTTGGCGGAGCATTCCTTTTATGGCCCTGGTGTGCCTTGCGGGAAGAAAAGCTCTGCCGGAAAGCCTGTATGAGGCGGCTAAGATCGACGGTGGCGGTAGCCTGCAGATTTTTCGGAAAATCACTGTGCCGCTGATGCTTCCGTTTGTAGGAATCGGAATGACAAGCACGTCGATCACCGCGGTAAACGTATTCGATGAAATTGTGGCGCTGTCCGGTATGGGAGATCTGGGTAAGAATATAGTTGTTGAGAGCTATCTGACCACATTTTCCTTCCTCGATTTTGGGAAGGGAAGCGCTATCACATATCTGGTAATGCTTCTGGCCGGCATTCTTGGCATATTTTATCTGAGGAATCTGAACAGGGAGGTGATGTACGGATGAAAAGAAAAAAAGGGTACTGGTTGTTTATGATTCTTTTTCTGCTTTTTACAATCGGGCCGTTTCTGTGGGCCTTTCTGATTTCCGTGACTCCCGAGTACGGTATGTTTGGAAGGTCTGCAAATCTGCTGCCCGGGGATATTACCTGGGAGAACTATCGGAATCTTTTGTTAGGGACAGGGCAGCAGGGGCAGCTGTTTTATACGGGGATGCTGAATTCCCTGAAGGCTGTGGGTGTAACGCTTCTGCTAGGGATGCCGGCGGCGCTGGCATCCGCATATGCGCTCTCGAGGATGGAATTCAAGGGGAGAATCCTGATCAAAAATATGCTGCTGATTACCATGGTAATTCCGGTTATGGCCACTATTATACCAATTTATAAAATATTTGCAGATCATCAGCTGCTCGACAATATGTTCTGGCTGAGCGTGATTTATGTAAGCGCTCTGCTGCCGGTGACAACATGGCTTATATCGAACTACTTTGCCACCATACCGAAAGAACTGGAGGAGGCCGCGCTGGTGGATGGGTGCGGAAGAATGCGTGCGTTTTTACGTATTATTCTGCCGGCTTCCGAACCGGTAATTGTATCGGCTGCACTGATCCTGTTTTTGAATACCTGGAGTCAGTTTCAGATTCCGCTGATTCTGGCTTCATCGCTGGCTACCAAACCCATTGCCGTTGTCACCTCGGAGTTTATGACAAAAGATGCCGTCCAGTATGGAATCACCGCGGCTGCGGGAATATGCGCTGTGGTGCCGCCGGCGGCTTTGGCACTGGGGATGAAACGGTTTCTTGTAGCGGGGATCATGGGGGGAGCTGTGA
>NZ_WKZK01000027.1:0-58700 GCF_009680135.1 Eubacterium sp. BIOML-A2 | reverse complement strand
CCCCCCCCCCCCCCGCTTGTAAGAATGAGCTCCACGATGCCGCACAGCGGCAGGAGGACACATATGCCCGGGTGAGATGCTGCCCGCTTGCTAAGGGATTCCGGGACGGAAGAAGGCAGGGAAGGTGGACACGGGCTGACATGCCACGCGAAATCCTGATGGATTTCGCGCGTCAGGTCAGCCGAAAACGTAATTTGGTGATTACGTTTTCGTCCACCTTCCCTGCCTTCTTCCGTCCCGGAATCCCTAAGCGCGCTCTATGCACTTCACCCGGGCATATGTGTCCTCCTGCCGCTGTGCGGCATCCTGGAGCTCATCCTTACAAGCTGGGTGCATCCTGCAGGAAGACGGGAGAGGCGGATGGGATTGACGTGGATTGGCGTGGCGGGCGGGGGAGCTTATTTTAGTGATTTTGGCGGCCTGGGAGGCGGATGCTGATGGGGGATTTTTCGTGTTTTAGGAGGTGTTTTAGGATTACTATGGAGGATATTAGCAGCGTTCCGCAACGGAGCGTGGGGGATTGGAGGTGGTGGATGCTGGTGATGCTGAAGCAGAGGTAGGTGATGATTGTGCGCAGGAGGTGGGGGCGGATGATGATCAGCAGGGAGAAGAGGAGGTAGAAGAAGGCGAGCAGGAAGAACGGGTATAGGTTTGGGAGGAGGCCCAACAGGCAGCCGAAGGAGACGGCTATGGCTTTGCCGCCTTTTGTGGGATGCATGAATGGGAAGGCATGGCCGATGACCGGGGCTGCCAGTATGATGCCGAAGAGAGGGGCGTGGACATCCAGAATATGTGCGGCTGCACAGATGGGGAGGAATCCTTTTGCCAGCTCCAGGATGAGGACGATGGCTCCGGTTTTTCTGCCGGCCAGTTTGAATGCGTTAAAGACTCCAGGATTGTGGTCGCTGGCGGCCTCTCTGATGTCGATTCCGCTTAACAGCCTGGGAATCAGTTGGGTGTATAGGATGCTGCCGGATAAGTAACCCAGCAGGATAAATAGGTAATACATTATATTTCACCTCCGGATTTTCTGCAGATACGGCGCAGGAGTCTGTAGGTTTTGAGTGCCGCGTCCCCCGGGACTGCTGCTGACTGGGCGGTACGCATGGCTTCACAGCGGACGGGGGCCCGCAGCAGGCTCTGGCCCGCGGCTATCTGGCCGTAGAATTTGTCTGAAGTAACGGAAAGCCCGCGGACGGAGAAGAATTCCCGGTTTCTTGTTTCACAACCCGGGATGGGCGTGGTGTGGACGATAGGGATTCCTTTTACCGCTGCTTCTGTGCTGGTCAGGCCTCCGGGTTTTGTGTACAGCACATCACAGGCGTCCATGTAGGCGGCAATGTGCTCTGTATAACCCACGATCCTGACGTTGGCAGAACGGCCGAATTCTCCCGTCAGAATATGGTATAATTTTTTGTTGGCGCCGCAGATGACGATGATGTATTCATCGGGCTGAATTCTGCGCAGCAGTTCCGCGACGAACAGCTGGATCTTTCCGAAACCCATGCTGCCGCTCATGATCAAATAGACATGTGCGTTCTCAGGTATCTTACACATCTGCCTTGCTGCTTTTGGAACCCGGGGAGCCGAAAATGCCTGCCGGACCGGTATGCCGTAAGGTTTCAGCCTGTGTGCAGGGAGCCCCCTGGCAGCAAACTCTTCTTTTAGCTCTTTGTGCGGGATTATATAATAATCGCAGTCCGTTTCTTCCCAGAATGGAATGCAGGTATAGTCGGTCTCAATAGCAACTACTTTATGGGACAGCATCTTTTTATGCTTCATGTAGGTAAGTGTCTCCGCAGGGAACAGATGCGGTGTGGCGATGACATCATAATGGTGTTCCTCCAGATAGCGTTTCAGGGGTTTGGCGAGCATGGCGTTCGCATAGTATACGGGAGACTTGCGGTGTGATGAGCTGACAACCCCTCCCAGTCTATACAAAAAATGAAAAAAGCGGGGAGCATGTTTTACAATTGACACATACCCACCGCCCACGAAACGGGACACACGTTTACCCGCAAGCAGCATGATGTCAAGCATATCCGCTTCATCACCGTGAAGGCGGATACACTCCTGAAGTGCTTTTCCTGCATAGTTATGTCCTTCTCCTGTGCTGCATGATAAAATTAAAACTTTCATATAAACTCTCTCTGAATCTGATTAGTAGTCTCTTTTACAGGATATCCATTTTCCCTTAGAAATTTCTATTTTATTAAAAATCCGGCAATAAAAGTAACGAAAGGAATCGTCACCATAGACAAAACGGTAGTAAATGTAAAAATTTCTGAAGCGTATGTATAGTTTCTTTTATAACGAATTGACATCATTGTCATTGTGGTAGCTGTGGGACATGACGCTGCGATTAATGTAGTATATGCAATGTCATGGTCTATACGAAGCAGGTATAAAAATACGGTGACTGCCAGCGGCACAGCGATCAGCTTCAGAAAGCTGACCCAGTAGATGTGCAAATGTCCGAATATTTTCTTCAGGTCAGCCTGTGCAACAGAGAAACCTGCAATCATCATGGCAAGAGGCGTATTCATATCTGCTATATAATTCATAGAATCCAGAACAGCGGAAGGAATCCGCAGCTGTGCAAAAAACAGAATCAGAGCGGCGCAGGTAGCAATGATCATAGGCGATAACAGCCCCTCCTTCAGCTGCCGCAAAGAGAACTTATTCTCCAGCAGGCTGAGCCCGTGAGTCCATGTAAATAGATTGAACATGGTCATATAGGCGGTGAGATAGAAGACTCCTTCGTTTCCCAGCACACTGTAGATCAGTGGAATTCCGATAAAGCCGCAATTGGAATAGATTGAGCCAAAGCGGTCGAGATAATAATTCGGGTTATTTTTCTCAGGTACCAGAAAGCGGGCAATCAAAATGGCTATGATATGGGCAGCAAAAGCGGCCGCAAATGCGATCAAAAGCCCTCTGACAAGTCTGGCGTCATAGTCTGTCTGATATACGGTAATAATCAGGCAGGGGTTGACAATCATAAGGAGCAGATTGGATATACTTCTGTTTCCTTCCTGGCTTACGATCTTCAGCCTGTAGCAGGCAAACGCCAATATCATAATAATGAGCATTTTCAGCAGTTGATTAAAAATTAATAGAAACATAATAGATACTTTACCCTCTCCTATAAGAACTACAGCTCCGGCAGCGAATACAATGTTTCAGCGAAACAGGCTGAATACCGGTATGCCTGACCGTCAGTTAACAACTCAATCAGTATACTTTATAATGCTTAAAAAATCAATCCTGCAAAAGTGGACGGTTACATTAAGATTGTACATCTTGCACAAAAACGTACTGCGGTTTTTGAGTATAGTGTGGAAAAAGTCGTTGAATCTTGACTTAATTATAAAGAAATGATAAACTGTTTATAAAATGAGAATCTGATTCACATATACGAATCGGTGGAACGGAGTAAACTTTGAATGTGTCATTTTAAAGAAAAGAAAGGAAGGTACTTATTATGGCATTAATGGGAAGAAAGATTGCAGCAATCCGTGCTTATGTTGTCGAAGGAGGTGGCGCTGATTATCATGATCAGAGTGAAGATCATTGGATTGTTAAGCAGATTGCAACTCCTATGAGCATCTATCCGGAGTATAAGGCAACCAGATCCAGCTTTGGAATTAATGCGCTGAAGACTCTTGTAGTGGAAGTTGAGGCGGATAACGGTGTGACTGGATTCGGTATTACAACGGGCGGATATCCGGCGGCATGGCTGGTTATGAATCATCTTGACCGCTTTGTTGTGGGCAAGGATGCCAATGAGATAGAGATCATCTGGGATCAGATGTATCGTGCCTCTCTTTACTATGGACGTAAAGGCGTGGTAATGAACGCGATATCTGCAGTCGACCTGGCGCTCTGGGATCTGCTCGGCAAGTTAAGAGAAGAACCTGTATATGCGATGCTGGGAGGTAAGGTTCGCGAGGAACTGACTTTCTACGCTACAGGGCCGAGACCTGACCTTGCAAAGGATATGGGATTTGTCGGAGGCAAGATTCCGCTTGTTTACGGACAGGCAGATGGAATGGAAGGCCTGAGGAAGAGCATTGAACTGGCGGCTGATATGCGTGAAAAGTGCGGGGATGATTTCCTGCTGATGTGGGACTGCTGGATGGCGCTTGACCTTTACTATGCAAAACGCCTGATGCAGGCTTCTGCAGACCTGAAGTTTAACTGGATTGAAGAGTGTTTCAACCCGGATGATTACTGGTCATACCGTGACCTTAAGAAAGCAGCGGGTAACCAGATCATGGTAACAGGCGGTGAGCATGAAGCTTCCAAGTTCGGTTTCCGCATGTTGATCGAGGACTGCGACCTGGATGTCATTCAGCCTGATGTCGGCTGGTGCGGCGGTATGACAGAACTGATTAAGATCGGTAACATGGCAGAAGCGCACGGCAAACTGGTAATTCCTCATGGAAGCGGTACATACAGTTATCATTATGTAACAACAAAAACAAATTCACCGATCACAGAGTGCCTGATGATGGCGCCGCAGGCTGATAAGGTGGTTCCGCAGTATTATCCGCTGCTGAAGGATGAGCCAATGCCGGTTAACGGTAAGCTGAAAGTCAGCGACAAGCCGGGATTTGGTGTGGAACTGAATAAGGATAAGACACTCATTGAAGTAAAAAAGGGAACAAGACTGTAAAAGCAGCCTTTATGTAGGAGGGTAAAATGTCAACAGCATTTTTAATTATAAGTTTAATAATCGCAATCGCAGTTGTTGTATTGTTTATTATCAAGGCCAAGATGAATCCGGCGATCGCCCTGATCCTTGGTTCTCTGCTCCTTGGTGTTCTGACTAAAGTACCGCTGGTGGATATTACAGCCGCGGACGGGACGGTAACAACCGGCCTGGTTAACGTGATTAACAATGGTTTCGGCAGCATGCTGGGAAGTATCGGATTCCCGATCGGCCTTGGTATCATCCTCGGCCAGTTCGTAAGTGATACCGGCGGTGCAAGTGTAATTGCTGATAAACTGGTATCTGTATTTCCAAACAAATGGGCAATGTACGCGGTAGGTTTTGCCGGATTCGTACTTTCCATCCCTGTATTTTTTGATGTAACATTTGTAATTTTGATCCCGATCGGTGTAGCTTTGATGAAGAAGCTGAATAAGGGAATCGGTTATATCGTAGGAGCAATCTCTATCGGTGCCGGTGTTGCGCATACCCTGGTTCCTCCGACGCCAAACCCGCTGGTTGCTCCGGAGTATTTTGGATTCGATCTTGGTATTATGATCGCAGCAGGACTGCTGTTCGGTATTCCTATGGTACTGATTGCCGTTACGATTCATGGGTTCTTAATGAAGAAAGGGCTTTGGAATGCAGAAAAAGATGAGAATGGAAACGGCTTGGACATCAATGAGCTGGAACTTCCGGAAAAAATGCCGGGATTCTTCGTTTCACTGCTCCCGATCCTGCTTCCGATCATCTTCATTCTTTTGAATACAGTAGCAGGCGCTATGATGGATTCTGTTCCGACCTGGATTGATTTCCTTGGACAGAAGACAACATCTATGCTGTTGGGAACTCTGGCTGGTATGGTTATCTCTATTAAGTACCTGGGACTGGCAAAGACAGAAAAAGTAGCGACTACAGCCTTGAAATCTGCCGGGCTTGTATTCCTGATTACCGGAGCCGGCGGTTCCTTCTCCTCTGTAATCACTGCCTCAGGCGTGAGTGAAGCAATTAAGAATATGGTATCCAATATCTCCAACAATATCGTGCTGATTCTGCTGATTGGCTGGATTCTGGGACTGCTGTTCAGACAGATCACCGGATCCGGTACAGTGGCTTCACTGACCACATTTGCGATAATGCAGAGCGTTGCAGCAACCGTAGCTATCCACCCGGTATTTATCGCCTTGGCGTGCCTGGACGGCGCACTGTTCGGCGCAACGGTTAATGACTCAGGCTTTTGGATTGTATCAAATATGACCGGATTTAATTTTACCGGCGGATTGAAAACATATACTTTGGGGCAGGCAATTGCTTCGGTTGTAGGTATTATTCTGATTATTATTGTAGGTTTGATATCATGCCTGTTCATCTAGTGCAAAATGCATCAGGTATGACATAGGTATACGGCAGTATGCCGTAATGTACAGGCCCCTCAGAATTGAGGGGCTTGTGCACTTTATCATCATTTTAGGCATTCTCTTTTTAATAGGAAAAGAGGCAGTATAGAAGAGCCATGCAGAGCTCTTCAAAGTTGACAAGAAAAGTTGGGCGTGGTAATGTAATTTTATATTGAAAATGGGGAAGTCGCCCTTTGAAAATGAAAGGAGCAGGTGTTTTATATGGCGGTTAAATCGGCAGAAAGAGTATTGAAAATTTTCGACCTTTTAGAGGGTAGCTCCGATGGGCTGACGAACAAGGATATCAGCACTCGTCTGAATTATGCTCCAAGCAGTACGATAGCCCTTTTACAGACAATGGCGGAAAACGGTTACCTGGCGGTGGATGAGCAGAAGCGGTATTCACTGGGGGGCAAGCTGGTAAGCCTTGGAGCGGTAGCGGCATCCAGATTCGATATCGGGAGGATGGCTACACCTTATTTAAAGCATCTCATGCAGACGCTGGGTGAGACCTGTTTCCTGGGGGTTCTCTCGCAGGGAGAGATTGTGTATATTGCGAAGGAAAACTGCGAGCGGACGATTAATACAAATGCACAAATCGGATCCAGAAAGCCGGTTTACTGCACCGGTCTGGGAAAAGCATTTCTATCCTTTCTTCCGCCGGAGGAAAGCCGTGATATAATGAATGGGCTGAAATTTACCGCATTTACGGAAAATACGGTGAAGGGCGTGGAAGAATTGAGAAAGCAACTGCAGGAATTTCGTCTCCAGGGCTATGCGACGGACGACCAGGAGATCGAAGAAGGATTATGGTGTCTGGCAGTTCCGGTCTATGACGGCTACCATAGGATGATTGCTGCCCTCAGTGTATCGGGCCCGAAAGAGCGCATGATGGACAAGAAGGAACTAATCATAGCAGAGATGCTGAAGGCCGGAAAGAGTTTATCCAGAGAGCTTGGGTATCAGAAGGAGGAATAGTATAATGAAGAAACTGTGTGGCGTGAATCCGCCGGTCATCACGATATTTGATGAAAAGTGTAAGATAGACATTGAGGCAAGCAAGAGACAGGCGGATTTCCTGATCTCAAAGGGTGTGGACGGACTGGCATATCTGGGGACATCCGGAGAGTTCAGTATTATGACTGTAGAAGAGAAAAAGAATTTTATTAAAGAAATGATAGACCATGTCAATGGGCGGGTGAATGTGATCGTAGGTGTCGGAGATACCTGCCTTGAGAATACAATGGAGCTGCTAAAATATGTGGAGGCTGCCGGCGCTGACGGCGTACTTCTGATTAATCCGTATTTCAGTGTATACAGCTCAGAGATGGTGGAGGCATATTTTGGTTATGTGGCTTCCCATACGTCTCTTCCTATTATAATATACAATTTCCCGGATCTGACAGGCTATTGTTTCAATGCGGATGTGGTGAGCAAGCTTGTGAAGGATAACCCGAATATTGTGGGAATCAAAGATACGATCAATGACTTTAACCATGTTCTTTCTATGCAGAAGGTGAAGGAAGTGAATCCTGATTTTTCTGTGTTCTCAGCCTATGAGAACCAGGCTATGGGACTTCTGGTCTGCGGTGTGGACGGATTTATCAATGCAACCGCTAACTTTGCTCCTGAGTTTACGGTCAATACGTATCAGTCCGCAAAGAGGGGTGACTATAATGAGGCAGCTCTCTGGTTTAAAAAGATGGTGAATGCCATGGACATCTATGGTTACAGTACGCCGCTCTTTTTGGCATGTAAACAGGCTATGTACTACCGCGTGCTGAACCAGGACGGCCACGAGAGGCTGCCGGCTCTTTCTCTGGATGCAGAGGCTAAGGCTAATGTATATAATAAGATGAGAGAACTGAAACTGCTGTAGATGCAGACGCAGATTTGACAGATTGGAGAGGTAGCATAATATGATAATGGATAAGCTGGAACATTTCCGCTATTATCAGCGGTGTGTGCCCGAACTGTGGGATGCGGTGCGTTTTGTGGAACGTGTGGAGAAGGAACGCCTGCCGGCTGGCAGATACCCTGTCGGAAAGGGGTTCGCATTCGTTCAGGAGGGACAGACCCGGAGCTTTGAGGAAGCAGATTTTGAAACCCATGACAAGTATCTGGATGTGCAGATTCTTCTGGAAGGCTCGGAGATGTGGGAATACGCGGACAAGGCGGATCTAACGGTGAAGACACCATATGATCCCGACACAGATATAGAATGGTTAACCGGGCAGGGCGACAGAATACAGATGAAGCCGGGAATGTTTTACCTGGTTTATCCCACGGACGGACATAAACCCTGCTGTCATGAACGTATACCTTCCTCCTACAGGAAGGTCGTTGTGAAGATCAAGATTGACAAGCTGCTGCACGGAGTGAATACAGGCAGATCCGGAATGCAGCACAGGCGAATATCCTGGTAAAGGAGATACGAAGATGGATTTAAAGATTGATGATATAGTAAAACAAGTTCTCTCTGAGGTTGGGACACACAAAGAGAACAGGACAGCATTTACCCTGGAAAGAATGCCGGTGCTTACGGGCAATGAGACGGGGAGGAGTGCCGTGCTGGTGTCTCCTGAAAGTTATGAACTGAAAGAATATAAGCTGCCGGAGATCGGCGCAAAAGAGATTCTCGTGGAAGTGGAAGGCTGTTGTGTGTCACCTTCCGATACGATAGAATTCATGAAAGAAAAGAGAGTGGGCCAGGCGTCCCTTCTGGGACAGCAGGGAACCGGCCGCATCGTGAAACTGGGCAGCCCTTCTCTGCAGGATGCGGCAGGAACAGCCCTCAAGGTCGGTGACAGAGTCGTTGCCGTAAAAAAGGCCGGCGGAGCGGCCACCGCTTTCGGTGCAAACCGCGGCAGTGCAGGGAGCGGCTTTCACGGGTGGTATTCCAACTATGTAGTGCTCAGAGCCGACAACCAGATCTACCAGGTAAACGATCTGGATTTAGAGTCCCGTCTGCTTACAGAGACGGTCATTGCGGTAAACAGCGCGGTACAGAGGACTGTCAAGCTCGGACATCTGGATTCTTCAAAACGTGTTATCGTACTGGGCTGCGGCTTGGAAGGCCTCACAGCCATCGCCATACTGAATTGTATGGGCATATACAACATAATCGCAATAGACGGAGACGAACAGGCTCTCAAACTGGCTATAGAATTCGGTGCCAGGGAAAGCATCAATTACCGTAACAAAAACGGCATATCAGCCGTACTGGAAAAGATCCAGAAGTACTTCGGCGGAAGCCTTGCAGACGCCGTATTCCAATGCACCGCATCCCCACTGGGCCGAAGCACTGCAAAACGTTTCGCAAAAAACAGCGGCAGCATCTGCGAACTGCAATACGTCCTCGGCAAGTCCAAAACAGCCGTAAAACATTATGAAGATTCCATGCCGGCAGGAGGAAGATACTACACAACCCGCGACTACGAAGAATGCTTCAAATTCATGAAAAAAGCCGCCGAAAAAGACCTCCCCCTCTACCGCCTCATCACCCACCGCTACCGCCTCGAAGAAATCAACGAGGCCCACTGGTCAGCCATAAGAGGCGAGGGTCTGGCAATAGCCGTATTTAACAGATAGAAGTGTTTATCTCATCATTTACGTCTACTTCCAAAAACGCTCCGCCAATTCAGCCCGATCCACCGCTCCCCGTCTCCCGGCAGGATGCACCCAGCCCGGGGAACAGGGGCGTATGGGCTTTTCAGGGGCGTCAAGAAAGACGTGCTAGATTTACTTAAAGTCCAAATAGGCCGATTGCAGGATAAAAATATGATTTCCAAATCATATTTTTACTTTGACCTGACATGCGAAATCATCAGATTTCGGATGGCATGTCAAAGGTGCCTGCAATCGGCCTATTTGGACTTTTAGTAAATCTCACGTCTTTCGCCCGCCCCAGAAAAGCCCATACGCCCCTGTTCCCCGGGCGGCCCTCTTATATTTTATTGGATTAATGACGCCACGATTGTGCTTACGAGTTTCCCATCAGCCTTTCCTTTTACCTTCGGCATCAGTTCTTTCATGATCTTTCCTTTATCCTTTGCGGTTGGAGTCTCTATACCAAGATCGGCAAGCACACCCATCACGATTTCTCTGATCTCATTCTCGCCCATCATCTTCGGAGCATACTCTTCCAGAACAGCAAGACGCTTCTGGCATTCCTCAATAATATCCGTGCGGTCTTTGGGAGTCATTTCCAGTGTTTCCTTTGTCTGTTTAATCTCTCTTAGAATTACCTGGTTTTCCTCTTCCTCCGTCAGATCTGCCCGCTTGTCGATCGCCTTATTTTTCAGGGAAGATAACAGAAAAGAGAGAGCTGCCTTTCTTTCCTTGTCGCCGGCCTTCATAGCGGACATCATAGCGCTTCTTACTTCATCGATTTTACTCATGTTAAAATACCTCCATTTTGAAATTGTCAGAATAGTGTCGGATTTGCACGGGGGTCTGACCCCTTTGCAAAGGGGTCAGACCCCCCTGTTGATTCCGGACTGCAGTTCATCTGCCCATGTCTGCAGATTATAAGTATGCCCGTCAAATAGTTTTAAAATCACGCCGGTTGGGTTATCCTCGTTGGCAAATGCGTTGGCTTCGTCGGTATCCACATGCATGGACAATGCGAATTTAGGGCTCACCCGGACGACCACATCGGAAAAAATAAGGGAACGCTCATAGCTTGTGGTTATGACAAAAACGATATCGTTGTCCTTTACATGTGCCCTGAGGGCATCGATGGGCGTCATATGAATGTGGCGTTTGGCTACGATGACCCCTTCCTTCAGCTCTACTTTTCCGTGAGGGCCCACGAGAGTGCATCCCGGTGTGCCGGCGATATCTCCGGACTGGCGGATGACGCTTGGTATGCCAAGCCTGCGGGCATCTGTAACGGATATTTCGACCTGGGTTGCGGGACGAAACGGGCCCAGTAAGATGACCTTTTCAAAGCGTCCTTTGGGGCCGATGACGGTCAGCCTTTCTTTGCATGCATACTGGCCGGGCTGACTGAGCTCCTTTGTATAGTTCAAACGTGTGCCGGGGCCAAACAGTTGTTCAAAGTCTTCCTGGGAGACATGGATATGCCTGGCGGAAGTTTCTATTGGAATTTTCAGGCTCATATTGTTTTCTCCATCCTGCGTATACTTTTTTATTTCATGACATGTAAATTTTAGCAGAATATAATGAGGTTTTCAATATCTACCTGGCGGTTTTGCAGATGGCGCATCCGATCTGGAGCAAAAATTCGTTCGCGGGCAGTTGCACTTTGACTGCGGCAGTGCATGAATTCGTGTGATGTAACGCAAAAGCTCCAGTAAGTAATTAAGATACCGCTAAGAAACGTGCCGGTCAGATTGACCTCGTGTTTTTGGCTATGATAATCTGTGTTAAGAGTGCGTAAAAATTAAGGCATGCAAAGGAGAAGTATGAGAGATGGGAATTAAGGATTTACTTGCATTACTGGGAGGGCTCGCTCTCTTCTTATACGGAATGCAGATGATGAGCAACGGTCTGGAGGCTGCGGCGGGCAACCGGATGAAATCAATTCTGGAAAAACTAACATCCAACAGAGTAAAAGGGGTGCTGGTGGGAGCAGGCATCACAGCGGTCATACAGTCTTCCTCCGCTACGACTGTTATGGTAGTCGGCTTTGTAAATTCCGGGCTGATGACATTGAAACAGGCTGTATGGGTGATTATGGGCGCCAATATAGGGACGACAATCACCGGTCAGCTGATTGCACTTGACATCGGCGCCATTGCCCCTATATTTGCCATCGGCGGTGTTGCGGCCATCATGTTTGTAAAAAACGAAAAGGTCCACCATATCAGCAGCATTTTTGCCGGACTTGGTATCCTGTTCATGGGCATGGATATGATGGGAAGCGCCATGGAGCCGCTGCAGAATTCACCGGCATTTATTCAGTTTATGACTACATTTAAAAATCCACTGGTGGGTATACTGATTGGGGCGGTATTTACCGCAGTGATCCAGTCCTCTTCCGCATCAGTAGGAATCTTGCAGGCACTGGCGGGTACCGGTATGATCCCGCTGTCCAGTGCGGTATATATTCTTTTTGGACAGAATATCGGAACCTGTATCACAGCGGTTCTGGCTTCCATCGGAATGAAAGTCAATGCCAAGCGTACAACCGTGATCCATCTAATGTTTAATATATTCGGTTCGGTACTGTTCACTCTGATCTGTATGTTTACACCGTTTGTAGCATGGATGGAGGCATTGGTTCCGGGAAACCCGGTATCCCAGATCGCCAATGTACATACCGTATTTAATATCGTAACGACCCTGATTTTACTTCCGTTCGGCGAATACATGGCCCAGGCTGCGGTAAAGATTCTGCCGGACAGCAAAAAAGAGGAGGAAGAAGATTACCGGCTGAAATATATTGCCAGATTCGAACCATCGTATGCCATCGGACAGAGCGCCGTCGCGATATCCCAGGTGGGGAATGAAGTGGGAAGAATGCTGGGGATGGTAGAAAAAAATATTTCGCATGCATACGATATACTCATGAAATACGATGACAGAGAAATGAAAAAGATCCGGGAAAGAGAGACTTACATCGATTATCTGAATCAGGAAATATCTGCTTATATAGTATCCCTTATGGCCAACGAAATGTCCATGTCCGACTCCCGGCAGATTAATGGATATTATGTGATCATAAGCAACCTGGAGCGGATCGGGGACCATGCGGTCAATCTGGCGGAATATGCGCAGGACTTAAAAAAATGGAACGGTGAATTTTCGGATATTGCCAGGGACGATTTGAAAAATATGAAAAAGCAGTGCCTGGAAGCTTTGCGTATCGTGAACAGGCAGGAAGAGGATGTTCCCGCCGTTATCCTGAACCAGGCGGCTCTGATGGAGCAGAAAATAGACGACACCAGAGAAAAATATTTTAAAAAGCAGATGCAGCGTCTGAAAAAAGGTAAATGCCGTCCGCAGACAGGAATTGTGTTCACAGAGATCCTGACAGATTTTGAAAGAATCGGCGATCATGTGAAAAATATAGCAGAACAATACGTGGAAATGGAAAACTGACTGGAGCACGAATATTTTCCTCTATTTAACAAATACTAGTAGAAGTGCTAATGATTACTAAGACGTTAAATGGAGGAATTTCTTTATGAAAGCTACAGGAATCGTAAGGCGGATTGACGATCTGGGAAGGGTTGTTATTCCGAAGGAGATACGAAGAACCCTGCGGATCCGGGAAGGTGATCCGCTGGAAATATTTACAGACCGGGAAGGTGAAGTAATACTTAAGAAATATTCCCCGATTGGGGAGCTTGGCACACTTGCCAAACAGTATTCAGAAAGCCTTGCCCAGACAATGGGATGTACAGTGTGCATCACCGATAACGACCAGATCGTGGCTGCGTCAGGCAGCGGAAAAAAGGATCTGCAGGATAAGTATATCAGCAAAGAGCTGGAGAAAGTAATTCAGGCAAGAGAACAGCTGCTGGCAAAATCCGACAGTGCCAAATATGCGGGGGTTGTGCAGGATGAAAAAGAATTCAAAGAGGAAGTCGTGTGTCCGATCCTCTGCGAGGGAGATGCCATAGGCGCGGTTGTTTTCCTGAATAAGGACGAAAAGAAAAAATTTGGCGAACTGGAGCAAAAAGTCGCAATGAGCGCGGCAGGTTTTCTGGGACGGCATATGTGCACTTGGGCGGATTGCGGCTATCCCTTCCTTCCGCTGGGTGCATCCAATCGGCAGGGCGCAAATGGGGAGGATCATTAATGGGGGCGGCGTATGGATTCTTTTGATGGTACATCATAGCTCCGGTAGATAAAAAGAAGAGTCATACCTTATTCTGCAGCTGTGCTGCAGATCCGCCCGCAGGGCATGAGTTACGGGGTGCCCTTTGGGTATACCGTATTCTGCAGTTTGGCTAAAGCACCCCTAAGCAGTGAATAAAGCAATGGGGATTATATGCCCCACCGGGCGAATCAATACACTGCGCCCGTTACGGAGCCCTCCCGGCAGGCAACCTTTCCTTCCGATTGGATGCATCTAGCAAAATGAAGGGACCGCCGCCAGCCTGTCTAATGCACCTATGCCGGTGAAAAGTGCTAAAGCGGACCTTAGAAATTCTTGGAAGGCGGCAGCCAGAAAAGCAGGGAGATTTTGTGATCACCGAATCACAAAATCAGGCGGCCCAGCGCGAGAAATCATGGGATTTCTTGTGATGTGCCGCCTGTGCCCTGCTTTTCTGGCTGCCGGCTTCCTAGAATTTCTTAGGTTCGTGTCCGCACTTTTCACCGGCATAGGTGCATTTGGCAGGCTGGCGGTGGTCCCTTTATTTTGCGCCCCGCCCCCATCCACAATACGAAACTTGCCCGTCACACTCCGCTTTTTTGGGGATAAATGCATATTCCGGGAAGGACAATCATATGTTGTAATAGTACATAGATGGACGAGGAGGAATTAGATGGAGAATAAGACAAATAAGGGGCGGGGGGCCGAGGGGAAAGTCGTCTGGCTTTTAAAGGCTCTTTTGTGTGCTTATGTGGTGACGGGAATCCTTCTGCTTTTACTGACTCTGCTGCTTTATAAATTGAACCTGGATGAGGGGAAAGTAACGGGAGGGATTATCGTTATTTATGTTGTTTCCACATTTGTAGGCGGCTTTGCGGCAGGGAAGATGGCAAAATTCCGTAAATTTGCATGGGGGCTGACGATCGGGATTCTGTATTTTGGTCTGCTGCTTCTGATCTCTCTTGGAGTGTACCGCTCCATGCAGGGAAGCGGGGCAAATATACTGACCACATTCCTGCTCTGTGCGGGCGGTGGGATGCTGGGGGGCATGGTCTCCTGATGAATTAAGATATACAGGAGAATACGTGCGGGAACGCTTATAGACAGCCGATACCGTTCACGAAAAAAACACTTTAAAAACTACAGGCACTGTGCTATAATGTTACGAGGTAAATACATGCCTGCAGCATGAATATAGGAGGAGAGAACATGAAACATATTAAAACACTGAATACACAGACCTTAAACAATACAGTAAAAAAAGGCGGCTGCGGAGAATGCCAGACATCCTGTCAGTCTGCATGCAAGACTTCCTGCACAGTGGGAAACCAGACCTGCGAACATAAGAAGTAATATATTTGCAACGGGAAACAGAATATAAGCACAGCACTTACATAACGACGGATGGTCGGGCGTGTGCTGTGCTTTCAGAGTATTTAAAAGTACCAATCAGGGCAGCGACCTCGGCCGCTGCCTTACGCTTGTTACCGGGAATCAAAACCGGTAATGGCCTGAATTATGATGAAAGTGAGGGTATCTGTTGTGATACATCAGTACCAGAATAATGGATATAACATTGTCCTTGATGTGAACAGCGGTGCTGTCCACGTGGTGGACAAGGCCGCATATGATGTGATAGCATGTCTCGAGGCAATGAATCCTTCCCATACTGTGGAGTCTCTGCAGTCAGAAGAAACATACCGGTGTCTCAAGGAGACTCTGGGAGGATCCTTGAGCGAATCGGATCTGCAGGAAGTGCTGGAAGCGGTGATCGGGCTGACCGAAGCCGGACAGCTGTTTACGGAGGACATCTATGAGGATTATATTGGGGAGGTAAAGCAGCGGAAAACGGTGGTAAAGGCGCTCTGCCTTCATATCGCACATGACTGCAACCTGGCCTGTAAGTACTGTTTTGCGGAAGAGGGGGAATATCACGGGAGACGTGCGCTGATGTCCTATGAAGTGGGCAGGAAGGCGCTGGATTTTCTGATTGCCAATTCCGGAAGCAGAAGGAACCTGGAAGTGGATTTCTTCGGAGGCGAGCCTCTGATGAACTGGCAGGTGGTAAAGGACCTGGTAGCATACGGAAGAGAACAGGAAAAGCTGCATGACAAGCATTTCCGTTTTACCCTGACCACGAACGGCGTTCTTCTCAATGATGAGGTTCAGGAATTTGTGAACCGTGAGATGGATAATGTCGTGCTGAGCCTCGACGGCAGAAAAGAAGTGAATGACAGCATGCGGCCCTTCCGCAACGGAAAGGGAAGCTATGACCTGATTGTGCCTAAGTTCCAGAAGCTGGCCGAGAGCAGAAATCAGGAGAAATACTATATACGCGGAACATTTACCCGGGGGAATCTGGACTTTTCGAAGGACGTGATGCATTTTGCGGAATTAGGTTTCCAGCAGATATCTATCGAGCCGGTGGTGGGGGAAGAGACGGATCCCTATGCCATACGCGAGAGCGACCTGCCGCAGATCTTCAGCGAATACGATACGCTGGCAAAGACAATGGTGGAACGCGAGCGAAATGGCGAAGGATTTACATTCTTCCATTTTATGCTGGATCTGGAAGGCGGACCGTGTGTGGCCAAGCGTCTGTCCGGCTGCGGTTCGGGAACCGAGTACCTGGCGGTGACGCCTTGGGGGGATCTGTACCCCTGCCATCAGTTTGTGGGGGATGAAGCATTTTTAATGGGAAATGTGGACAGCGGAATTGTGAAGCCGGAGATTGCAGATGAATTCCGCGGCTGCAGCGTTTACTCAAAGGAGAAGTGCCGCAGCTGTTTTGCAAGATTTTACTGCAGCGGCGGCTGTATGGCTAATTCATACAAATTCCATAATACAATCCACGATACCTATGATGTCAGCTGTGAGATGGAACGTAAGCGTGTGGAGTGCGCGATTATGATAAAGGCTGCATTGGCAGACGAAGAAAGGAATGTGACTCATGAAGAAAAGTAAAGGCGTTATCAGCCTGATTCTGACGGTTGTCCTGATTGCCCTTCTGGGCTTTACAACGATTGTAGGATTCGGGAAAACAGGTTCAGGCGCTGCAAAGAACATTAAACTTGGGCTGGATTTGGAAGGCGGTGTCAGCATCACCTATCAGGTAAAAGGGGACAAGCCGTCCCAGTCTGACATGGATGATACAATCTACAAGCTGCAAAGGCGTGTAGAACAGTATAGTACAGAAGCAACAGTTTACCAGGAAGGTGAGGACAGGATCAGCATCGAGATCCCTGGAGTTAAGGATGCCAACAAGATCCTTGATGAGCTGGGTCAGCCCGGTTCCCTGTATTTTATCCGGGAGAAAGACAGTGAAGGCAATGCAAACTACAGTCTGGATTCCAACGGCAAATACAAACTGGACAAGACAATTGAAGAGCTGCAGGAAGACGGCTCCATTGTTCTGAATGGTACGGATGTTAAGAATGCGCAGGCAGCGACCACCCAGGATGATCTGCAGAATAAGGAAAATATCGTACAGCTGTCTTTTACAAAAGAAGGGACAGAGAAGTTTGCCGCGGCTACAAAGGCTGCGCTGGCGGCTAAGGAGACCATTGCGATCTATTACGATGGAGAGCTGATCAGTGTTCCGAGTGTGAATTCCGAGATTAAGGACGGCGAGGCTCAGATTTCAGGCAGTATGAGCTTCGAGGAGGCGGACAAACTGGCTTCTACGATCCGGATCGGCGGGCTGAGCCTGGAACTGGAAGAACTCCGTTCAAATGTAGTGGGGGCACAGCTCGGTGAAGAGGCAATCAGCACGAGTTTAAAGGCGGGAGCTATCGGCCTTGCTATTGTATTTATCTTTATGTGCGTTGTTTATCTGCTTCCCGGACTGGCGGCAAGTATCGCACTGCTGATTTATACAGGGCTGATCCTGGTTCTGCTGAATGCATTTGACATTACACTGACCCTGCCGGGTATTGCGGGTATCATCCTTGGCATCGGCATGGCGGTGGATGCGAACGTAATTATCTTTGCCAGAGTGCGGGAGGAACTGACGACCGGCAAGTCCGTGAGGGCATCCCTGAATGCAGGTTTCCATAAGGCAATGTCAGCCATTCTGGACGGCAATATTACAACACTGATTGCGGCGGCAGTCCTGTGGCTCAAGGGAAGCGGCACTGTCAAAGGTTTTGCGCAGACGCTGGCCCTAGGTATTGTGGTTTCTATGTTTACTGCGCTTGTAATTACCCGTCTCATCGTATATGCTTTCTATGCCGTGGGTATTCACAATGAGAAAGTATACGGACGTGTGAAAGCGGAACGCAAACCTATCGATTTCCTCGGAAAGAGAAAGGTGTTTTTCGGAATCTCCATCGCGTTGGTTTTAGTAGGTTTTGTCTTTATGGGAATCAATGGAGGCCAGGGGAAGGGCGTTCTGAATTACAGCCTGGAATTTAAGGGCGGTACCTCAACGAATGTGACCTTTGATCAGGAATACAGCCTGGAGGAGATTGATCAAAATATCGTACCTCTAATTGAGGACGCAACCGGCGACAATAATGTCCAGGTTCAGAAGGTGGAAGGAACAAACCAGGTCATCTTCAAGACACAGACTCTCGAACTGGATAAGCGGGAAGCATTTAATAAGGCTATGGTCGATAATTTCAAGGTAAATGAGGATGAGATTACGACAGAAAATATCAGTTCAACGGTCAGCTCAGAGATGAGACAGGACGCGGTCATCGCGGTTCTGATTGCAACAATCTGCATGCTGCTTTACATCTGGTTCCGTTTCAAGGATATCCGCTTTGCAACCAGCGCGGTACTGGCGCTGCTGCATGATGTTCTTGTGGTACTGACGTTCTACGTGATCGCAAGAGTATCCGTTGGAAATACATTTATCGCATGTATGCTGACTATAGTAGGTTACTCCATCAACGCAACCATCGTAATCTTCGACAGAATCCGTGAGGAGATGAAGACGAAGAAGCGCGGGGAGGATCTGGCTGTTCTTGTAAACAGATGCATCACCCGTACACTGACGCGTAGTATTTACACCTCATTGACAACATTTGTAATGGTGGCGGTTCTTTATATTATGGGTGTAAGTTCAATCAAAGAATTTGCACTGCCGCTGATGGTGGGAATTGTATGTGGAGCTTATTCATCTGTGTGCGTAACGGGAGCACTTTGGTATGTGATGAAGAAGAGAAGCAAGTAGAGTGGCGGCGGGGGCGCCTGAGAAAATCGGGATGCACCGCCGCTGTCCGGTGAGGCTTATGCTGATTCCGGAAACCGGGCGCTTAGCCTAGTACTGCGTTGCGCAATTAACAGTGATAAAGCACCTGCTATCTACAACAGGAGCACGTCTGCGAAGCTAGACGTAGGAACCGCTACGCCGTCGCTTCGCAGACGCACACCTGATGCAGATATCAGGCACTTTATTCACTGCTAATTATGCAACGCAGTACTAGAAGCGCTAACTGCGAAAAAGCCGCATTTTATGGAACCGAGCGTATTCACTTAGAAAGCTGATGCTTTCTAAGCTCAGACGCTCTGGATAATTGATTCGGAATCAATTATCCTCCATAAAATGCGGCTTTTTCGCAGTAAGCGCTTCTATGGCACGCTAGAGGCTTCCGGAATCAGCATAAGCCTCACCGGACAGCGGCGGAGCATCCCGATTTTCTCAGGCTGGACGCATCCTTGCGGGAGGGGGGCTTGCCCGGAGGTTTGGCGGGGGCAGCTGATTGGGTTGGGAGACGGGGGAGCTTTTTAGAGAGTTTATAGTTACTATGCGCGGCCCCTGGGGCGTTAGTAGTAACTGTTTATATGCTGCGTCGACAAATTACGACAGGTTCTTGTTGACAGTGGGGTGTGTTTGTGGATAATATGGTACTGATATGTGTAATTCGGAGATGTTTTGGGGGATGCGCTTTTAGGGGCGGCAGTGAGTTGTTATGTTATGTACGGGTGTGCGGATGTGGTGATGTTTGACCAGGCTAATGGGTGAAGGCAATAGATGTGCACTGGGGTGCGGTATAATGTGTACGAGGAGGATAAAAGGTGGAGAAGTGGTTTGTTTCTATGAAGAAGGCGGATTTTAATGGGATTGCTGAGCGGTACCATGTTTCTCCGATTCTTGCGCGGCTGATTCGGAACCGGGATTTGATGACGGATGAGGAGATTGGGTTTTATTTGAATGGGACCATTGCGGATTTGTATGATGGAATGCTGATGAAGGATATGGATAAGGCGGTGGAGATTCTGGCGGAGAAGATCCGGGGAGGGGAGGCCATCCGTGTTATCGGGGATTATGATATTGACGGGGTGAATGCGACTTATGTGCTGCAGGAAGGGATCTCTAAGCTGGGCGGTGATGTAGATACGGATATTCCGGACCGGATACGGGATGGGTATGGACTGAACAGGATGCTGATTGACCGCGCCCTGGAGGATGGTATCGATACGATTATTACATGCGATAATGGGATTGCGGCTGCGGAGGAGATTGCTTATGGCAAGCAGAGGGGACTTACGATTATTGTGACGGATCACCACGAGGTGCCATATCTGGAGGCAGGCGGTGTGAAGGAATATCTGCTGCCCCAGGCGGACGCAGTGGTAGATCCGCACCGGGCGGATTGTGAATATCCTTTTAAAGGGCTTTGCGGGGCGGCAGTGGCTTACAAACTGGTGGAAGCGCTTTATGAGGTGATGCAGAAAGATGTGGATGATATTGATTATCTGATGGAAAATGTGGCCATAGCTACTGTAGGGGATGTGATGGATCTGACCGGTGAAAACCGGATTTTTGTGAAGCAGGGGCTGGAAATGCTGAAGCGTACCGGTAATCTTGGACTGAGGGCGCTGATTGAGTGTACGGGAGTCCCTGTGGACAGACTGTCGGCTTATCATATCGGATTTGTGCTGGGGCCCTGCATTAATGCCAGCGGCCGTCTGGACACGGCAAAACGCGCGCTGGAGCTTTTGAATGCACCGAACCGCAGAGAAGCAGTGATGCTGGCGGAGGATCTTAAGGCTCTCAATGACAGCCGCAAGGAGATGACGGAAAAGGGCGTGGAGCAGGCGGTGGAGCAGATTGAGAATACTTCTCTGAAGGAGGATAAGGTTCTGGTTGTTTATCTTCCGGAGTGCCATGAAAGTATAGCGGGCATCATAGCGGGAAGAATTAAGGAGAGATATTACCGTCCCACTTTTGTGCTCACCCAGGGCGAGGAGGGCGTGAAAGGCTCCGGGCGGTCCATTGAGTCCTACAATATGTTTGAGGAGATGTGCAGATGCCGGGCGCTGTTTACGAAGTTCGGGGGGCATAAGCTGGCGGCAGGGCTGTCCCTGGAGGAGGAAAATGTGGGCAGATTCCGTGAAACAATCAACGAGCTGGCTGTTTTATCTGAGGAAGATCTTCTGCCGAAGGTATCCATTGACATGCAGCTTCCTCTTGCATATGTGACCGAATCGCTGGTATCCGAACTGGAGCTTTTAGAGCCTTTTGGAAAAGGGAATACGAAACCCCTGTTCGCAGAAAAGAATCTGAAGGTGCTCAGTCCCAGGATTATCGGAAAAAATCAGAATGTTTTGAAATTTCGTGTCCAGGACAGGCGGGGAAACCAGATGGAGGCAATTTACTTTGGGGATGCGCAGGACTGCCTGGATTATATAAAGCGGAAAGACGAGTTGTCATTTACTTTCTATCCGTCTGTGAATGACTATATGGGTAAGAAAACGCTGCAGATTACAGTAGTAAACTATCAATAGCGCCATTTTAAGTTACTGTATATAGTAATTTTAGCAGCAATTCAGACAGGTTTGGGTATTTACTGCGAAGACCGTACGAAAACATGGCAGCAGCAGGCATCCGGCTCTTCGCAGGAGGCGAATTTAAATGAACTGGATGCGCAACAGTTCAGGTCTGTCTGAACTGTTTCCAATTTTATGCGTTTTTGCGTCTATTTATGGGGAAATAGTTTGAAAATTGTTAAAATAATGTTATACTTAGGGGTATGAAACTTACCATAGAAGAAAGGGGGAATTGATATGGCGGGAACTCCGGAATATGAATTACTGAATAAAAATCTGGAGATTGTGGATGGGCATGCTGTGAAAGCACCCGAAGATTATCAAGACCCTGAACAATTATATCAGGCTTTGATAGCCAGAGTCAGGAAGTATCACCCATCCGCAGATATTACCCTGATTGAGAAGGCCTATAGGACGGCTAAAAGCGCGCATAAGGATCAGGCGCGCAAGTCAGGCGAGCCGTATATTATACATCCTCTCTGGGTGGGCATTATACTTGCCGATCTGGAGATGGATAAGGAGACGATTGTTGCAGGTATGCTGCACGATGCCGTGGAAGACACGGAGATGACACTGGAGGATGTGGCAAGAGAGTTCGGCGAGGAGGTAGCACTTCTGGTCGATGGGGTCACGAAACTGGGACAGTTATCCTACTCCCAGGATAAGCTGGAGGTTCAGGCCGAGAATCTGCGTAAGATGTTTCTGGCCATGGCGAAGGATATCCGTGTGATCATTATTAAGCTGGCGGACCGGCTGCACAATATGCGTACACTGGAGTTTATGACCCCGGCTAAGCAGAAGGAAAAAGCCCGGGAGACGATGGACATTTACGCCCCGATCGCACACAGGCTCGGTATCTCCAAGATTAAGACGGAACTGGATGACCTGTCGCTGAAGTATTCCCAGCCGGAAGTGTATTTTGACCTGGTGAGGGATCTGAATGAACGCAAAACTGAGAGGGAGGAGTTTGTACAGCAGATCGTGGCTGAGGTTTCCACCCATATGAAAAACTCTCACATCGAGGCCAAAGTATATGGCCGGGTTAAGCATTTTTTCAGTATTTATAAAAAGATGGTAAACCAGAATAAAACGCTGGATCAGGTGTATGACCTGTTTGCCGTGCGCATCATTGTGGATTCGGTTAAGGACTGCTATGCTGCGCTTGGCGTGATTCATGAGATGTACACGCCGATACCGGGGCGTTTTAAAGACTATATTGCCATGCCGAAAGCCAATATGTACCAGTCCCTGCACACAACACTGATGGGACCTTCCGGGCAGCCTTTTGAGATACAGATCCGCACGGAAGAGATGCACAAGACGGCAGAATTCGGAATCGCGGCGCACTGGAAGTATAAAGAAGGCGGCGCAGGAAAGAGCGTGAAAGCGCAGGAAGAAGAAAAGCTGAGCTGGCTGCGCCAGATTCTGGAATGGCAGCGTGATATGTCGGATAACCGGGAGTTTTTAAGCCTGCTAAAAGGCGACCTGGATTTATTTGCAGAGGATGTATATTGTTTTACCCCCAACGGGGACGTAAAGAATCTGCCTAACGGCTCCACTCCGGTGGATTTCGCATATGCGATCCACAGTGCGGTGGGGAATAAGATGGTGGGCGCCAGGGTGAACGGGAAGTTGGTCAATATTGACTATAAGATACAGAACGGGGACAGAATTGAGATTCTGACCTCACAGAATTCCAAGGGGCCCAGCCGGGACTGGCTGAATATTGTCAAAAGCACCCAGGCGAAGAACAAGATTAATCAGTGGTTTAAGAGAGAATTTAAAGAAGACAATATTATCAGGGGAAAAGAGCTGATCGCTGCCTACTGCAAGACAAAGTCTATCAATCCCCAGAATATCATGAAAGCGAAATATCAGCAGATTGTGCAGCAAAAGTACGGATTCCGCGACTGGGATGCGGTGCTTGCGGCGCTCGGGCACGGCGGTGTGAAGGAAGGCCAGGTCGTGAACCGCCTTGTGGAGGAGTATGAGAAAGAACATAAAAAAGAGATCACGGATGAAACAATCCTGGAGAAGATCTCCGAGGCGAATAACCAGAAGGTGCATATCGCTAAGTCCAGGAGCGGGATCGTGGTTAAGGGAATCGATGATATGGCGGTGCGTTTTTCAAAATGCTGTAATCCGGTGCCCGGAGATGAGATTGTTGGTTTTGTCACCAGGGGACGCGGCATGTCGATTCACAGGACAGACTGTGTGAACATGATTCATCTCTCCGAGACCGAGAGAGAGAGGCTGATTGATGCCGAGTGGGAAGAGACGGCAGCGGAAGAAAACGGCGGTCAGTATCTGGCGGAACTGAAGATGTTTGCCCATGACAGGCAGGGGCTTTTGATGGAGATTTCCAAGATTTTCACAGAGGCTAAGATTGACGTGAAGTCTATGAATATTAGAACGAGCAAGAAGGGAACGGCTTCTCTGGATATGGGATTTATTGTCCATGGCAGAGAGGAACTGAACCGGGTAATTGAGAAGCTGCGCCAGATTGAAGGCGTGATGGATATTGAAAGGACGGCGGGGTAGAGCGATGAAAGTAGAGAAGTTTGTTATTGGAATGCTCCAGACGAATTGTTATCTTGTACAGAATGAAGAATCAAAGGAATGTTTTCTGGTGGATCCGGCGATCTGTCCGGAAGAGCTGGTGGGCCATATAAAAAGCGAGGGACTCAAGCTGAAGGCAATTCTGCTGACCCACGGGCATTTTGATCATATTATGGGGCTTGATGGATTCCTGAAGGAATTTCCGGTTCCCGTCTATGCGCACGAGGAGGAGCAGGGGCTGCTAAATGATTCTGTGCTGAATGCCTCGGCAGAATATGGACCAGGCTATACCTTTTCCGATGCCGAGTATTTAAAAGACGGCCAGAAGCTGACAGCCGCGGGGATGGAGATCGAGGTGCTGTATACGCCGGGACATACAATCGGCGGATGCTGTTACTATATTCCTGCGGAAGGAGTCCTGTTCAGCGGGGATACCCTGTTCTGGACTTCCATCGGCAGAGGGGATCTGCCCACAGGAAGCTACAGCGAGCTGGTGCGGTCCATTCAGGATAAGCTGATGCGCCTTCCCGGGAAGACCAAGGTTTATCCGGGGCATATGCAGGAGACTACGATTGGTTTTGAGAAGATACACAATCCGTTTATTTGATATGGCAAATCCGGTTGGAAATCCCTTTACTACATGGCCAGTAACTCTCCAAAAATAACGTATAGTCAGGAATTTGAGTTTATTATGATAGAGATCAGCAGTAATGATACATTGTATATGTACAATTTGTACCATATCGTAAAAGCCTTTTTTCCGAATGAGGAAATCAGGCAGAAGGTGGATGACAGGCAAGAACCCCTGGTAAGACTAGTGTTGGAAGGGGGCTCTTGCTTTTCCATTACGAAGGAGCAAGCCGGGCATTCCGGGGACCGGCAGGAGACGAAACGGCATGTGACAAAACAGACCTATGATTATCTCAGCAGCGTGACCGGGAGGACACTTGCCTGGGGAATGCTGACCGGCGTCAGGCCGACGAAGCTGGCAATGCAGAAGCTGGAAAACGGTATGAGCAAAGAGGAGACGATCAGATTTCTGGAGGATGTATTTGGGGTCAGCCCACAAAAAGCGGAGCTTGGATGTGAGATTGCGCAGCGTGAAAGGGATCTCCTGGGACGGCTGGACTGCAAAAATGGCTGGAGCCTTTATGTAGGTATCCCATTCTGCCCCAGTATTTGCTCATACTGTTCCTTTGGATCGTCCCCGCTTAACCGGTGGGCGGACAAGATGGATCTGTATATGGAAGCCCTGTGTAAAGAGGTGTCGGCCATCGGCAGGGCGGCAGCGGGCCGAAAGCTGAATACGATTTATATCGGGGGAGGCACCCCAACCACGCTCCACGCAGCGCAGCTTGATCAGCTGCTAAGCCTTTTGGAGGAGGAATTTTCTTTTGACAATCTGCTGGAATTCACGGTAGAAGCGGGAAGACCGGACAGTATTACGGTTGAAAAGCTGGAGGTACTGGCGCGTCATCCGGTGACCCGGATTTCGGTGAATCCGCAGACCATGCAGCAGAAGACGCTGGATGCAGTTGGAAGAAGACACAGTGCCCAGGACGTGAAAGACGTGTTTTGGCAGGCCAGGAGACTGGGATTTACGAATATTAATATGGACTTGATTGCGGGGCTCCCCGGAGAGGACGCCGCGGATATGCGCGATACGCTCAGACAGATCGAGGAACTCGGGCCGGACAGTCTTACGGTTCACTCGCTTGCAATCAAAAGAGCCGCGAAGTTTGGGCAGGAGAACCGGGAAATAGACATGCATTCCGGGATTGAGCAGATGGTGGAAGAGAGCGCCGCGACCGCGGAAAGAATGGGCCTTTTACCTTATTATCTGTACCGGCAGAAGAATATTGCAGGAAATTTTGAAAATGTTGGCTATGCAAAGGTTGACAAAGCCGGAATATACAATATACTAATTATGGAAGAAAAGCAGACAATCCTGGCTGCCGGAGCCGGTGCTTCCACGAAAATCGTGCTGCCGGAGAAGATTACCCTGGAGAACGGCAGGCAGACAAGTCTGGTGAGAATTGAAAATGTGAAGGACATTGCGGAGTATATCGGCCGCATTGATGAGATGATAGAGAGAAAAGGAGAATGGTTATGGCGTTAAAGAAAAAACCGGTTACCGGAATGAAGGACATGATGCCCGGCGAAATGGAAATCAGGGATTACTGTATCGGGCTCATTAAGGAAACATACAAGGCATTCGGATTTTCATCAATCGAGACCCCTTGCGTGGAGCATCTTGAAAATTTGTGCAGCAAACAGGGCGGAGATAATGAAAAGCTGATTTTTAAGATCCTGAAAAGAGGAGAAAAGCTGAAAATTGATGCGGCCCGGGAAGAGGCGGATCTTGTGGACGGCGGCCTGCGCTATGACCTGACTGTGCCGCTGTGCCGTTATTACTCCAACAATGCGAACGACCTGCCATCCCCTTTTAAGGCGCTGCAGATGGGAAATGTATGGCGTGCCGACAGACCCCAGAGAGGACGTTTCCGTCAGTTTATGCAGTGTGATATTGACATTTTAGGAGAGCCGGGCAACCTGGCTGAGATCGAACTGATCCTTGCCACATCCACCCTGCTTGGAAAGCTGGATTTTAAAAACTTTACCATCCGCATCAATGACAGAAGATTTTTAAAGGCAATGGCAGCATACAGCGGATTTCAGGAAACAGACTATGAAAATGTATTCATTACACTGGACAAGATGGACAAGATCGGAATGGACGGTGTGGCAGCAGAATTAGAGGATTGCGGTTATGCAAAAGAAACGGTGGAAAAATATCTTCAGTTATTTAAAGAAATTACGGGGGACGTGGAAGGCGTACGCTACTGCAAAGAGAAGCTGGAAGGCTTTCTCGAGGATGAAGCGGCGGCTTCACTGGAAATGATTATTACGAGCGTAGACAGTGCAAAAGAAGCGGATTTCAGAATCACATTTGATCCCACACTGGTGCGCGGCATGTCTTATTATACCGGAACTATATTTGAAATCTCCATGGATGAGTTTGGTGGTTCTGTTGGCGGCGGAGGACGCTACGATGAGATGATCGGAAAATTCACCGGGCAGAACACCCCGGCGGTAGGGTTCTCCATCGGCTTCGAGCGGATTGTCATGTTATTGCTGGAGCGGGGCTATCAGGTGCCGGCCAGCCGGGATAAAAAGGCATTTCTAATCGAGAAAAATATGCCACAGGAAGGTATGCTGAAAGTGCTGAACCTGGCAAAAGCAGAGCGCGCGGCAGGGCGGCAGGTTATGATCGCCAATATGAAGAAGAACAAAAAGTTCCAGAAGGAACAGCTGACAGAACAGGGATACGCAGACATCGTAGAATGTTATCGGGATTCCATAGATACTCTCTAAATGTGAAAAAAGTGTGAACGGGGTCTGACCCTTTTGCAAAGGGGTCAGACCCCTATGAAGAAAGGATGAATAGGAAATGGCTGAATCAATGAAAGGATTAAAGAGAACTCACCGCTGCGGTGAGTTGTCCAGTTCAAATATCGGTGAGATGGTAACGGTTATGGGCTGGGTCCAGAAGAACAGAAACAAGGGCGGGATTGTGTTTGTGGACCTGAGAGACCGTTCCGGTATTCTGCAGATTGTGTTTGAGGGGGAGGATAAGTCTGCCCTGATCGATAAAGCTGCGAAGCTGCGCAGTGAGTTTGTAATTGCGGTTGTGGGCAGGGTGGAAGCGCGCAGCGGCGCTGTGAATGAAAACCTTGCAACAGGAGAGATTGAAATCAGGGCGGATGAACTGCGGATCCTTTCCGAATCAGAGACCCCTCCGTTCCCGATTGAAGAGAACAGCAAAACAAAGGAAGAACTCCGCCTAAAATACAGATATCTGGATCTGAGAAGGCCGGATCTGCAGAAGAACCTGATGATGAGAAGCCGGATTGCTACTCTTACCAGACAGTTCCTTTCTGAAGAGGGATTTTTGGAGATTGAGACTCCGATACTCGGTAAGAGCACTCCGGAGGGCGCAAGGGACTACCTGGTGCCGAGCCGTGTTCATCCGGGCAGTTTTTACGGGCTTCCCCAGTCTCCGCAGCTTTTTAAGCAGCTGTTGATGTGTTCGGGTTATGACCGCTATTTTCAGATCGCAAAATGTTTCCGCGATGAGGATCTCCGTGCGGACAGACAGCCGGAGTTTACCCAGATCGATATGGAGCTTTCCTTTGTGGACGTAGACGATGTAATTGATGTAAATGAAAGACTTCTTGCAAGACTCTTTAAAGAGGTGCTGGATGTGGATGTAGCGCTGCCCATTCCAAGAATGACATGGCAGGAGGCGATGGACCGTTACGGTTCCGACAAGCCGGATACCCGTTTCGGCATGGAACTCGTGGATGTGACGGAAGCGGTCAAAGATTGTGAGTTCGTTGTATTCAAAGGCGCCGTGGAGAATGGCGGGACAGTCCGGGGCATCAATGCCAAAGGCCAGGGCGGCATGCCGCGCAAGAAGATCGATAAACTGGTCGATTTTGCAAAAGACTTTGGCGCTAAGGGACTTGCCTATATTGCACTGCAGGAGGATGGCAGCATGAAGTCTTCCTTTGCCAAATTCATGACAGAGGATGAAATGCAGGGCCTTGTACAGGCAATGTCCGGCGAGCCGGGGGATCTGCTGCTCTTTGCGGCCGATCAGAACAAGGTTGTATGGGACGTTCTGGGAAATCTCCGCCTGGAAATTGCAAGACAGACGGAAATCCTGGATAAAAATGAGTACAAGTTTGTGTGGATCATGGAATTCCCGCTGCTCGAATGGAGCGAGGAGCAGAACCGTTATGTGGCAATGCACCATCCGTTTACCATGCCGATGGAAGAGGATCTGCAGTATTTAGATTCTGACCCTGGGAGAGTGCGCGCAAAGGCATACGATATCGTGCTGAGCGGAAATGAAATCGGAGGCGGCAGTGTCCGAATATTCCAGAATGACGTGCAGGAGAAAATGTTCGAGGTGCTTGGATTTACAAAAGAGCAGGCCCATGAGCAGTTCGGATTCCTTCTGGACGCTTTCAAATATGGAGTTCCGCCTCACGCAGGACTGGCATACGGACTGGACCGTATGGTAATGCTAATGGCAAAAGAAGACAGCATCCGTGATGTAATGGCCTTCCCGAAGGTAAAAGACGCTTCCTGCCTGATGACAGAAGCGCCGAATATTGTGGATGAAAAACAGTTGGGAGAACTGGGACTGGAACTTAAAAGCGCTGAATAGGAAGGTGGACCATGTATATTGTTGCTTATCGGCTGATTAACCTGCTCAATGATTCGGAATATGATTCTACAGAAGCCCACATTGCGGAAAGCCTGCTGGGGATGATCAAAGATATCGAACACATGCCCATAGACCAGGTCGCGGACAAATGCCACATATCAAAATCCACGTTGTCCAAGTTTGTAAAAAGACTGGGGTTTGAAGACTACAAGGAATTCCGTGACAATGCACGCAATGAAAAAAAGAGGGCAGGATACCATAACTACGAAGAAAAAGTCCCCATGGACAGATTCATTGAACAATACGGTATCGAGAGATTCCTGAGCGTTCTCTCGGGAGATATCGAACACTTCTTATCGGGCATAGACAGAAATCAGATCAGGGAACTCGCAAAAGCCCTGCATCAGTATAAAAAGGTGGCGGCATTCGGTTCTGTATATTCCGAGACCGTTGCAATGGATTTTATGTACGAAATAGCCGGAGTGGGTAAATACATCAAGACCAATATCTATGATGTCAAGCAGGAACAATATATCAACGAGGCCGATGAGGACACACTCATTATCATCTTCTCAAATTCAGGACAGTATATATACGAAAACGGGATGAAGCCCCTGGATCAGTCCAGGTCCTTCGTTCGCAAAACAAAGGGCAGGATTGCCCTGATCACCTCCAACCGGGAGGCTGCATCCGATCCAAGCGTCAGCTATCCGGTACTGTATCATTTCACAACCAGGGTGCAGAACCATCCCTTCATAGAACGAATCATAGCCCAGATGATTGTCGAGGAGTTTAAACGTATTGGAGGGGGTCGCAGTACAGGCCCATAGAACGCCGTCCGCCGCTGGAAACGGAGATAGGGGGATTGGGAAGCGGGGGTTCGGCTGTAAGCTGGAGTAGAGTAAAAAAGAAGGAAAACCGGGGTAACCTGGCCACATCACCCGAAGCCTGATGGCTTCGCGCGCTGGGGCCAGGAATTTTTGTGATTCGGAATCACAAAAATTACCCCGGTTTTCCTTCTTTTTTACTTTACTCCAGCTAACAACCGAACCTACGCTTCCCAATCCCCCTATCTCCGTTTCCAGCGGCGGACGGCGTTCTATGCGCTGTACTGCTGGGGAGTTCCGGGGGCGGGAGTTTAGCGGGGAAACTGAGAGTTTTTTAGGCGGGAGAGGCGGATTTTGGATGGGGATGCGGGAAGGGTATCGGTATAATAGGATGAAAAAGCACCGGCTTGGTTATTGTGCATTTGATCAATATATATCCTCATCTCCACATCTAATTCTGCAGCGGATATGCCTGCATAGCCAATTTGATCCACTGCTCCCGTCCAAGCCGCTTCCATCTGCAAAGATAAACCCAAACTCCCGTCCGGATGGACCCAGCCTGACAGGGGCGGAGGGGGTGCCGGAGGGGGAAACTTTGCAGGCCTTTTTGAGCGGCATAGAGAGCGCCGTAGTATCACTTGATAAAAACCGCACCGGATGAGAAGGCTAAACTCTGCTTCCGAAGCAGAGTTTAAGCCGGCCTGAGCCGCGCAATTCATCAGAATTGCGGGGTGAATGCCGGTGGTGCCTTCTCATCCGGTGCGGTTTTTATCTAGTGATACTTGGCAAACGGACAGCCGCTAAAAAGGCCTGCAAAGTTTCCCCCTCCGGCACCCCCTCCGTCTCTGTCAGGCGCCCCTTCCCTCATCTTTTTGTGTAGACTACACAAATTTGGGGTATCCTATGCTTGCAATTTGCATAAAAAAGTTTCCAAATTGCGAAATTTTACACGTTAAAAAAATAATCTGTTTATAATTAGGACAATCTATTATGCATAATAAATTTATTTGAAGGGAGACAGAGTGTGGAGATGATTAAGAATTTTGAATGGCCGGATGACTATGGGAATCCTGAATGGTTTATGGAGGACCGCTTCGGGCTGTTCATACACTTTGGATTATTTTCGGCCGCGGCCAGACATGAATGGGTAATGACACTGGAGCAGATTGGAAAGGATGGATATCAGAAGTATTTTGACAACTTTAATCCGGATCTGCTGGACGCCAGGGAATGGGCAAAAAAGGCAAAGGCAGCGGGCTTTAAATATGCGGTGCTGACAGCAAAACACCATGAAGGATTTGCTTTGTGGGACACAGCACTCAGTGATTACAAGATTACCAATACGGCCTATGGCCGCGATCTGGTGAAAGAATATACGGAGGCGTTCAGGGCAGAGGGCCTGCAGGTTGGCCTGTATTTTTCTCTGATCGACTGGAACCACCCGGATTTCCTGGTAGACGGGTATCATCCGGAGAGAAATAACAAAGAATATATTGAGAATCATCCGGGGGATATGGAGTCCTATACAAAGTTTATGCATGGGCAGGTCAGAGAGCTTCTGACCAATTATGGTAAGATCGATTATCTGTGGTTTGACTTTTCCTATGCAAACAGAGACTGGGGAGATTCCGTCGGAAAAGGCAGGGAAGACTGGAAATCCGAGGATCTGGAGAAAATGATCCTCTCCCTTCAGCCCGACATTATTCTGAATGACCGTCTGGATCTTGGGCGGGGCGTAGGAACTCCGGAGCAGTATCAGCGTAATGCCAGGATGGAAAGCGGCAAAAAGCAGCTTGTCTGGGAGGCATGCCAGACGCTGAACGGAAGCTGGGGCTATGACAGAGACAATCTGGACTGGAAGACACCGGAGATGGTAACGAAGTTATTGATTGATACTGTTTCCAAGGGCGGTAACATGCTGCTGAACATCGGACCGAACGCCCGCGGCGAATGGGATGCAAAGACGGAAGAGATTTTGAACCGGGTCGGTGAATGGATGTGGCTGCATGGCAGGGCAATATATGGCTGTGGGGCCAGCGAGTACGATGCCCCGGCAGATGCACGCTTTACACAGAATGGGAACCGCCTCTACCTGCACCTTTTCTCATGGCCGTACAGAACGCTGCTGATCGAAAAGCTGGGAGGAAAGGTTGCCTATGCACAGCTGGTCCATGATAACTCTGAAATAAAATATATTCAGGACGAAGGGCTTTCCGGCAAGAGAAAATCCCATAAAGATTTAAACGCTGAGGTAACCGAGATTCATATTAAAGACAAGTTTGAGGATAACTCTCTGTTGGTAACCCTGCCGGTGCAGAGACCGGATGTGCTTGTACCGGTCATTGAATTTATCCTGAAAGACTAGAGGAGGAAGACATATGTATTATATCCTTGCTTCACACGGAGAATATGCAAAGGCTTGCAAAGCAAGCTGTGAAATGATAACAGGGGCTGCACCGCAGTTCTTTGTGGTCACATTTACCGAAGACATGACAAAAGAGTCTGTGGAAAAGGCTTACAGGGCAATACTGGCAGAGAACGGGGCCGATCAGTGTGAGGCCATCATTACGGACGTGCCGGGCGGCACACCGTTCAATGCGGCTGCACCTGTTATACATGAAAACAGCCGGATCGCGCTGGTATCAGGATTGTGCATGGGAATGCTTATAGCGCTGAATACAGGTGATACTCTGTACAGTGCGATGGAACAGGCAAAGGAAACGATCATGGGCGAAGGTGTTAAAAATGACAGCCAGCCGGAAAAGAAACAGGAGCATAAAGAGCCTGTTGAAAAGAACGGTATTGTAAACTTCAGACTGGATGAACGTCTGATCCATGGCCAGGTGGCAACTTACTGGACAAGGACACTGGGAGCAACCAGAATCATGGTGGTCGGAGATGACATCGTAAATGACGAGATCGCTAAAAATGCACTCAGGGCTGCAGTTCCGGCGGGTATGAAGCTAAGCGTGCTGACTGCTGAAAATGCTGCAAAGCGCCTGAATGAAGGTATTTATGCAGGACAAAGAGTCTTTTTAATTGTCAAAGACCCCTCTACGATTGTAAAACTACTTGAATATGGCGTTAAGGTTAAAGAAGTCAATATAGGAAATATGGGAATAAAAGAGGGCAGGGAACAGATTAAAAAGTCTGTCTACTGTACGCAGGAAGAGCTGCAGACAATTCTGTCCATTGAAGAATCCGGGGTTCCTGTATATGCACAGATGGTGCCCAACGATGAGAAAAGGAAATTTGCATCTTATTTAAAATAGCAGAGGAGGAAACAAAAAATGGAAATTCAAATGTGGCAGATTCTTGCATTGACAGCACTTGCATTCTTTGCAATTTGTGAAAACTTATCCACATCAGTTCTGGGAAACCAGCCGGTTATTATAGGTACGATTGCCGGAATCATCATGGGGGACATGAAGATGGGGCTGGCTGTTGGAGCAACCCTGCAGCTGATGATTCTGGGTGTTGGTACTTACGGCGGTTCTTCCATGCCGGACTACATGACGGGATCAATTATCGGTACGGTGTTTGCAGTAACATCCGGAAAAGGAATGGATTTTGGTATCGGACTTGCGGTTCCGGTAGGACTTTTGATGGTACAGCTGGACGTGCTGGCCAGATTCAGCAACGTATTCTTTGCGAAAAGAGTAGAGGCGGCTGTAGAGAGAATGGACTTTAAGGCCATTGGAAGAAATACATGGCTGGGATCTTTGTCCTGGGGGCTTTCCAGAGCACTTCCCGTATTTTTAATGTTGATTTTCGGACAAAATCTGGTCAATCTGATTGTGGACTACATGCCGGAATGGCTGATGGGCGGACTTACAGTTGCAGGCGGACTGCTTCCGGCAGTCGGTATCGCAATCCTGCTGAGATACCTTCCGGTGAAGAGTTATATCTCATATCTTCTGGTTGGATTTTTTGCTGCTGCATATTTAAGTGTTCCTATGGTCGGAGTGGCAATATTAGGTACAGCATTGGCAGTCGTTGCATTTAAACAGTTTCTGGAGAAAAACCAGAAAGTAGTTACGGTTAATACAGGATCAGCTCAGGAGGGATTGTTAGATGGAGAATTTGAAGATTAATCAGGAGAAGATTACAGATCAGGATATTAAAAGGGTCAGCAAAAGATGGATTCTGGCATCCCAGATTACATGGAATTATGAGAAAATGATGGGTGTCGGTTATCTCTATGCGATCCTGCCTATATTGAGAAAGTTATACAAAAAGTCCGAGGACTTAAAAGAGATGATGAAAAACCATGTGCAGTTTTTTAACACCACACCGCATATGGGAGGATTTATACTGGGAATTGATGCAGCGACAGAAGAGTCAGGCGGTAAAACGGCGAAGGATGCAGCCAGTGGTATCAAGACAGGTCTGATGGGACCGTTTGCAGGCGTGGGCGACACTATTTTCGGAGTACTGATCCCAACCATTTTCGGTTCTATTGCAGCTTATATGGGACAGAATGGAAATGTGACAGGTGTTGTGATCTGGCTGCTTGTCAATATTGCAATACTGATTTTCAGATATTTTACAACAGGAATTGGTTACCGCGAGGGAACAAAGCTGGTTACCTCTGCAAAGGATAAGCTGGATGCTCTTACACACGCAGCCACCCTTCTTGGAATAACCGTTGTGGGTGCGCTGATCCCTACAGTTGTAAAGGCTAATATTGCGGCAAACTTTAAATCCGGTGATGTAACTTTGGAAGGCCAGGCAATTGTGGATCAGATTATGCCAAGCCTCGTGCCGGTACTTGTAGTAGCCGGGATTTATTTCCTGCTCGGCAAGAAAAAAATGACTTCAACAAAAGCAATTTTAATTATTATGGTGGCATCTATCGTATTCTATGCTATCGGATTATTAGCATAATTGAAAGACAAGGAGAGCGTTATGGGACTGGAATTTTTTGACAAGGCAAAAGAAGTTATGGAGAAACTGGAAAATACGCAGGCAGAGAATATTCATGCAGCAGCACTTTTGATTTCAGAATCGATCCAAAAAGGCGGTATTCTGCAGGCATTCGGCAGCGGGCATTCCTATGCCGGGGCGATTGAAGTGTGCGGAAGAGCAGGCGGTCTGATACCAAGCAAGGTTATACGAGACAGAGCAGAAGGCATGTATGAAAGCGTGGAAGGCGTTGCGCCGTTCCTTATGCGCTGCGTAGACATACAGCCAAACGATATTTTCATCCTGATCTCCAACTCAGGGAGAAATCCAATGACGATCGAGATGGCAGAACATATTAAGAAAAAAGGCAACAAGTTAATTGTAGTGACAGCGCTGGAAGTATCCAGCAGTTCCACTTCCAGACATTCTTCAGGAAAACTGTTATATGAATTTGCCGATGTGGTTCTGGACAACCAGTCCACCTTCGGAGACGCCTCTCTGGACATAGAAGGGCTTGACAGCAAGGTGTGCGGTACATCCTCATTCAGTACATGTCTTCTTCTGCAGCAGACAATTTATGAGGCTGTGAAAGACATGACCGAAAAGGGATATGAGGCTCCGGTCTATAAGAGTGCGAATATAGATGGCGGCAGGGAGTTTAACAATGTCCTGGAACAGAAATATGCGGACAGAATCTGGCATATTTAAAGATATAGAGAAAGAGGGCCGTTTTTACGGTTCTTTTTCTATTTGATGTATTATATGAAACAGGAGAAACGGTGAGTGCTATTATGCTACGGCGTTTTCATTGCGCTGAAAAAACGAGAACCGGACAAAAAATAAGAAGACCGTGGCAAGCGGCAGAATGGAGGATGATATGAAGTTAATAAAAGATAAGAAAATATACACCGGCAAAGAAGTGATTTACCGGGGATATATCCGATTTGACCAGAAAATTACAGAAGTAGGTGATATGGAAAGCTTTACGGAAAAGGCCGGCGACGAGGAGGTTGCGACGGAAGGGAATATTCTGATTCCGGGATTTATTGATGTCCACAGCCACGGCGGATATGGTCAAGACAATATGGATGCACTGCCTGGAGAAATCAGCAGCATGGTGAATAAAATGGCTGCAGAGGAAGGGATCACTTCCTATTTCTGTACAACCATGACACAAACTTATGATAAGATAGAAGAAGCGATGAAAAATATCTGCAGTGCAGCAAAAATGAACCCGATCATCCAGGGAATCCATGTTGAGGGGCCGTTTATTTCTGAAAAGTTTAAAGGTGCGCAGGATGCCTCTTATATTAAAAAACCGGATGAGAAAGTGCTGGAGGAGTGGAATCAGATCAGCGGCGGAATGATCCGGCTTGTGACATATGCTCCTGAGGAAGCGGACACACAGTTTGAGGCTTGGTGTGAGGAGCACAAGGTAGTCTTAAGCGCCGGGCATTCGAATGCACTTTATGCAGAGCTTGGACGCAGCCGTGCAAGCCATATTACCCATCTTTACAATGCACAGAGAGGCTTAAACCACAGAGAGCCGGGAGTGACCGGATACGGCCTTTTGACGCCGGGGGTGAAGGCTGAGATTATCTGTGACGGAATTCATATTGTACCGGAGATGGTGCGGCTTGCCTATGAAATAAAAGGAAGCGGCGGGATTGAACTGATCACGGACTCCATGAGAGCCAAGGGGATGCCGGAAGGTTTAAGTGAGCTGGGCGGACAGAAGGTGTATGTAAAGGATGGGACAGCCAGGCTGGAAGACGGTACGATAGCAGGAAGCGTTCTGACATTTATTCAGGCATTCCGCAATATCATGGACTTCACGGGGGCTTCACTGGAAGATGCTGTTCAGATGAGTTCTGTTAACCAGGCAGAAGAGTTTGGGCTGGAGCACAAAGGGATGCTGTCTGTGGGAAAGGATGCGGATATCCTTGTTCTGGACGGAGAATTTCATTTGAAGAACACATTCAGCTGTGGTAAATTAATATGTGGCTGAAATACATGGGTAGACAGTGATAATCAATTCGGATATTTATTTAAGGCAGAAGAGGGCATGAAAGGAGAAAAAATGGGAAAGTATGTATTGGAAGTATGTGCGGACTGCGTAGAGTCCGCAATAGCAGCGGAAAAAGGAGGCGCAGACAGGATCGAACTGTGCAGCAATCTGGTGATCGGGGGTGTGACGCCGGGACAGGCGTTATTCAAGCTGGTGCGCAAATATACGGATATTCGTGTACGTGTGCTGCTACGTTCCAGATACGGGGATTACTGCTATAATGATTATGAGTTTGAACAATTGAAAGAAGAATTGCAGATGTACCGGGAACTGGGAGCTTCCGGGGCGGTTGTCGGCATGCTGAATCCGGACGGCACGCTCGATACCGGAAGAATGTCAGAACTGGTGAAAGCGGCAGGAAATATGGACGTTGCACTGCACAGATGCTTTGATGTATGCAAGGATCCATATAAAGCGCTGGAAGAGGCGGTATCAATAGGGATGAAGACGATTTTGACCAGCGGGCAGAAAGAAACCGGTTTGGATGGCCGGGATGTTTTGGCCAAGCTGGAGGAGAAGAGCGCAGGCAGAATCGAGATTCTGGCGGCCGGTGGAATTCAGGCTGGGGTGATTGAGAAACTTGTACCGGCTGCCGGGATAACCTCCTTCCATATGTCTGGAAAACAGGAGGTAGAAAGCGCCATGCAATTCCGCATGGAAGGAGCCAGCATGGGCCTGCCGGAAAGAAATGAGTATCTGCTCTGGAAAACTTCTGAGGAGGCTGTCAGACAGGCTGCGGCGGTGCTGCATAAGATGTGTGGTTAGCAGCCGATATCGGGACGGCATGATGCGATATAGGAGCTTGATGCGATAAAGCATAAAAGTGATACATCCTGCTTTGCAATGTAGTATGATACAGGCCTGTTTATGGTTTAGGAAAACGATTTCCGGAACCAGACAGGCCTATTCAGTAAAACAGATATTTCTGTTTACAAGTGTATCCAAACTTACCTGAAATGTATCTGCAATCGATATCAGAATAAATATATCGGGGAGCCGTTTGCCGCACTCATAGGAGCACAAAGTGGCCCGGTGGAGATGAAGCTTTTCTGCTAAATGTAACTGTGTCATATTACGTTCTTTTCTCAGGCGCCGTATATTCTGGCCGATTGAATCATTAGTAATCATCGTATTTACCCAATCTAATTTGAAAATTTATGGCCGTCCCGGGGGATTCTTTCGAACGTACCCAGGGATGATCTGCAGGTATTTTATTAAAAGACGCAATGTGTCTATTTTATATTACGGGATGTAGAAATACAAATGGAAAACACTGGTATATTCGTGGCGTTATGGAGAAATAGACAAAGCGGCCGGTGAGGGCAGATTAAAGCAAGTCTGCAGAAAAAATAAAAAAGTTAAAAAAGTTTGAAAAAATTGTTGACAATACGGACTGCATATAGTATAGTAATTATTGTTCCGGTCAGGGAACACACAAGATACGCGATAGTGGCTCAGTTGGTAGAGTACGACCTTGCCAAGGTCGGGGTCGCGGGTTCGAATCCCGTCTATCGCTCTCAGTTATCCTTTGAAGGATGCATGGATGGGTGTTAAAATAATTGTCTAAGCAAATTAGGTGATTATTTTAATGCCCATTTTAGTATATCAGATTCTCTACATAAATCTATTTATTTTCTGTCGTTCAGGCATTGAATTTTCAGCTGATTTCCAAGGGGAAGTACCTTGATAATTTAATAGACTTTATACCGGGGCATGTGTTATAATGTCCACACAAAAGGTGAGGTGGTAAGCATGTTCATATCAGAAGAACAGTTATTGCAGGCAATTTCCGATATGATGGATAAAAAGCTGGATGCAAGGCTGTGTGAGATGCCGACGAAAGCAGAACTGGATGCAAGGCTGTCGGAGATGCCGACGAAAAAAGAAATGGCTGATAGTCTGTATAGACTCAAAAATAATCTTCTTGAGGAACTTGATTTTGTGCAGGAGAAAGCCAACAGACATTTTGAAAGGCTTGAGAACCGGATGGTTTCTCTGGAGTCAGCGGTAAATGCAATCAGAATAGAAAGCAGTACGATTAATCTGCTGGCGGAAAAGTATTCAGATTTAGAGACAAGAGTAAAAGGATTGGAACAGAAAATTTCATAACTGCAGGACACTGATTTCGTGTCCTGAGGCTTATATTTATATGGATTACATAGTACATGCGAAGGTGTAAAGCCTGTTAAGTTATTAAGTAAATGAAGCGGGATCGGTGTTTCTTTGGCAGGCTGTTCATTTCCGCAGCACAGACGGGGTGTTATAATGAAGGGACAAAAGATTAAGGCAGCGCTGCTCGGACTGGGTACGGTGGGGAAGGGTGTTTATAAACTGATTCAGAGAAGAGCAGATGTAATGGAACGCACGATAGGTGCGGAACTGGAGATATCACGGATACTCGTGCATGATATGAGAAAGAAAAGGGAAGGGATCGCTCCCTCACTTCTGACTGATAACTGGCAGGAGATACTCGCGGATGAAGACATAACAATTGTGATCGAAGTGATGGGTGGAATCGAGCCGGCCAGGACTATGATTTTGGAGGCTCTTCAAGCCGGCAGGCATGTAGTAACGGCCAACAAGGATCTGGTGGCAGAGTATGGCCGGGAACTACTGGACGCTGCGGAGGAGAATCATTGTGATTTTTTATTTGAGGCAGCTGTTGCAGGCGGGATTCCGATCATCCGTCCGCTGAAGCAGTGTCTGGCAGGAAATGATATTTCTGAGGTGATCGGGATCGTAAATGGGACTACCAACTATATTCTGACGAAGATGTTTGAAGAGAATATGAGTTTTGAGTCAGCGCTGGCGAAGGCAACGGAACTTGGATATGCCGAGGCCGATCCAACTGCGGATGTGGAGGGGCTTGATGCGGGAAGAAAGGTAGCGATCATGGCATCTATAGCATTTCATTCCAGGGTGGTATTTAAAGATGTCTATACAGAGGGGATCACGAGAATATCTCCGGAAGATATTGCGTATGCGAAAGAATTTGATAGTGTTATTAAGCTGCTTGGCGTAGCACATAATACGGAAACCGGGATCGAGGTGGGGGTATATCCCATGCTGCTGAACAAAGAACATCCGCTTGCATCCGTGCGGGATTCATTTAATGCTGTATTTGTTCATGGTGATGCGGTAGATGACGCGATGTTTTATGGACGAGGGGCAGGTGAGCTGCCGACAGCCAGTGCGGTTGTCGGTGATATCATTGATGTGGCAAGAGACCTGCAGTATGGCTGTATGGGCAGAATCAGCTGTACATGTTACAGGGAACTGCCGGTAAAAGATTTTAGTGAGGTCAGGAATAAGTTTTTTCTGAGGATGCAGGTGAAAAACCAGCCAGGCGTGCTGGCGTGTATCGCACAGGTTTTTGGAGACCATAAGGTAAGCATTGCAAGGGTTGTCCAGAAGCATGTAAAGGAGAACCAGGCGGAACTTGTTATCGTGACAGAAAAGGTAAAAGAATATCATTTACAGGATGCTCTGACCGGACTAAAGGAAATGGAGAGTATACTGGAAATCAGTAGTATTATCCGCGAGTACTAGATCCGGCAATACAGGACTTTCATAAAAGGGGTGTGATGAAGTTGACACACCTCTTTTATAATGGTATAACAGTGTATAGCAAGCTATATATTGCCAGTACGGAAAGGAGAAAACCATGGAGCGAAGAAACCAGCCGATTGGATTTACTATAAAACAGATCAACAACGTCTTTGAGAAAGACTTGAACGGAAAGCTTAAAACTATTGGAATTACAGCTTCCCAGTGTGCGGTGCTGGATTATCTGTTTCATACGAACAAAGAAGAAGTGAACCAGAGGGATGTAGAACGCCATCTGAGTCTGAAGAATCCAACGGTAACCGGACTCTTAAAGAGGCTGGATGAAAAAGGTTTTATTCTCTGTGTCCCCAACGCAGCTGACAAACGGAGAAAGAATATTTATCTGACAGAAAAGGCATATGATATTCAGCGCAGGATGGAAGCTGACCGCAGAAAGATGGACAGAGAGATGACCAGAGGAATGACAAAAAAAGAGATTGCGGCATTAAACAGAGGTCTGGAGAAGATGCTTTATAACATCTCAGACCCATAAAAAATAGATGGGAATTTTCAGAATATTCAGAATATGGTAAGCAAAGGGGTCAGACCCCTTTGAGGAAGGAGCGACATGAGTTACGCAGATAAGGTTTTTATTGGAATGTGCCGGGATATTATTGATCATGGCACCAGTACGGAGGGGGAAAAGGTGCGTCCCGTGTGGGAGGATGGCGCGCCGGCTTATACAGTAAAACGATTTGGGGTTGTGAACAGGTATGATCTGAGGAAGGAGTTTCCGGCGCTTACGCTGCGCAGGACGGGGATTAAGAGCTGTGTGGACGAGCTGCTTTGGATCTGGCAGAAGAAGTCGAATAATATTCATGAGCTGAACAGCCATATTTGGGACAGCTGGGCTGACGGGGATGGTTCGATTGGGAAGGCTTACGGGTATCAGATGGGCGTGAAGCACCAGTACCGGGAAGGGATGATGGACCAGGTGGACCGGGTGATCTACGATCTGAAGAATAATCCCTACAGCCGCAGGATCATGACCAATATTTATGTACATCAGGATCTGCATGAGATGAATCTGTATCCTTGTGCTTATAGTATGACGTTTAATGTGACAAAGGAAAATGGAAGCGATAAGCTGACGCTGAATGCGATTCTGAATCAGCGGTCTCAGGATGTGCTGGCGGCTAATAACTGGAATGTGTGCCAGTACGCGGTGCTTGTCCATATGCTGGCGCAGGTTTGTGATATGCAGCCGGGGGAATTTGTACATGTGATTGCGGATGCTCATATTTATGACAGGCATATACCTCTGATTGAAGAGCTGATTTCCAGGGAGCCGCTTCCGGCGCCGCAGTTTTGGCTGAACCCGGAAGTGAAGGATTTCTATGCCTTTACGACGGATGATGTGAGGCTGGACCATTATGAGACACATCCTCAGATTAAAAATATTCCGATTGCAGTATAGAGGGGCAGTCAGAAAGCGCAGAACGTAGATGGAAGGCTTTTACAAAGTTACTGGTTTACTGCCGTCAAATACGGCATTTGAAAATTCGGATAAAACAGGAGGATAATATATGAAATTGATAGCTTCAGCAGATAAGAACTGGGGAATTGGCTTTAAAAATAAATTGTTGGTGAGCATTCCGACGGATATGAAGTTTTTCCGTCAGACGACTACGGGGAAGATTGTAGTGATGGGGCGTAAGACTCTGGAAAGTTTTCCGAACGGGCTGCCTTTAAAAAACAGAACTAATATAGTATTGACGGGCAACAAAGATTACCGTGTAAAAGACGCGGTTATTGTCCATACTCTAGAGGAACTGCAGGAAGAATTGAAACGTTACCAGTCGGATGATATCTATGTGATCGGGGGAGAAAGAATTTACCGCCAGCTTCTTCCTCTCTGCGATACCGCTTATATTACCCGGATTGACCATGCGTTTCAGGCGGACACATTTTTGCCGAATCTGGATGAACTGGAAGAGTGGACGATGACAGAGGAAGGGGAGGAGCAGACCTGCTTTGACCTGGAATTCAGATTTACCAAATACGAGAGGCAGGCATAAGAATGCAGCAGTTATCTTGCTGGGAAAAGGAAGTGGTGTTACATGGCCGGCATTTACAATGGAAATGGAAAAACAACAGCAGCGGTTTGCCGGAAGAGGACAACCGTTTTGCTGATGTGTCTGTTATTCGGTATGTCTTGCTTTCTGTCAGGCTGCTCTAAAGCAAAGCAGCAGGAAGGAACAAGCGCGGATGACCACAGGATCAAAGTGGTTACAACCATATTTCCCCAGTATGATTTTGTCAGGCAGATTGCAGGCGGCAGGGCAGACCTGAAGATGCTTCTGAAGCCCGGGGAGGAGAGCCATTCTTATGAGCCTACTCCTCAGGATATCATAGCCATCCAGAACTGTGACCTTTTTATCTATGTGGGCGGGGAAAACGACGAATGGGTGGAGGACATCCTGTCCTCAATGGACACGGGCAGGATGGCAACACTCCGCCTGGTAGACTGTGCGGATACTGTGGAGGAAGAACATGTAGCTGGGATGAAGGAAAATCACCGGGAAGAGGAAGATAATCCGGGGGAATATGATGAACATGTGTGGACATCTCCTAAAAATGCGGTGAAGATTGTGGATAACATCACGGAACTGCTGTGCAGTGCAGACGCTGATAATGCGGATGCCTATAAGCAGGATGCAGAAACCTATATACACAAACTTGAGGATCTGGACGCACAGTTCAGGCAAGTGGTGGAGGAATCTGACCGGGATACCATTCTGTTTGGGGACAGGTTTCCGTTCCGCTATTTTGCGGATGAGTACGGACTCAGGTATTATGCTGCATTTCCCGGATGCGCCTCGGATACGGAACCCAGTGCGGCCACCATGGCTTTTTTGATTAACAAAGTGAAGGAAGAAAAAATACCGGTCGTTCTAAAAATGGAACTGAGCAGTGATCATATTTCCCGGGCCATTGCAGAGGCAACAGGGACGGAAGTAAAAGTGTTTTACAGCTGCCATAATATCAGCGCGGAACAATTTCAGAATGGCGAAACATATTTGAGCCTGATGGAAAAAAATGTAGAGACATTAAGGGAGGCATTGTCAGATGGCACTGATTAAATGTGAAAACATTTCAATTGCATACGAAGGCCAGACGGTTGTGCATGACCTGTCTTTTCAGGTGAGTGAAGATGACTATCTTTGCATTGTCGGGGAAAATGGTTCCGGCAAGAGTACTCTGGTGAAAAGCATTCTGGGGCTGAAGAACCCGGTAAAGGGGAAGATTATCCTGGGAGACGGCCTTTCCCAGAATGAGATCGGGTATCTGCCGCAGCAGACGGATGTACAGAAAGATTTTCCGGCAAGTGTCTATGAAGTGGTACTGTCGGGGCGGCTGAACGGCCGGGGGATGCGTCCCTTTTATACCGGAGCGGACAAGCGCAGTGCAAAAGAGAATTTGGAACTGCTGGGTATCCGGGAACTGGAAAGACAGTGTTTCCGGGATTTGTCCGGTGGACAGAAGCAGCGGGTTCTGCTTGCCAGGGCTTTGTGTGCTACCAGGAAATTACTGCTCCTGGATGAGCCTGTAACCGGCCTGGACCCGATTGTGACCCAGGAGTTTTATCAGCTGATTAAACAGATCAACAGAGATTCCCGGATTGCAGTGGTTATGGTATCCCACGACATTGAAAGTACAATGGAATATGCCAGCCATATACTGCACCTCCAGGAGACGGCCCTGTTCTTCGGGACGGCAGAAGAATACAGGAACAGCGAGATTGGAAAGGCATTTCTGGGAGGTGGACAGCGTGTTAGATAAATTAATTGAAATGTTCTCCTATCCGTTTATGGTAAGGGCCATACTGGTGGGGACAATGGTATCGCTTTGCTCTGCCCTTCTGGGAGTCAGCCTCGTGCTGAAGCGGTATTCCATGATCGGGGACGGCTTGTCCCATGTGGGATTCGGTGCCCTTGTCATTGCAGCCGCAGCCAATGCTGCACCGCTTACAGTGGCTATTCCGGTGGTGGTTCTGGCGGCGGTTCTTCTGCTGCGGATCAGCGGCAGCAGCAAAATCAAAGGGGATGCGGCTATTGCACTGATTTCAACGAGCGCTCTCGCGGTGGGAGTTATGGTGATATCAATGACCACGGGCATGAATACAGATGTCTATAATTATATGTTTGGAAGCATTCTGGCCATGAGCAGCGGGGATGTCAGAATGAGTGTCCTCCTTTCTGCGGCAGTACTGATTTTATATATTCTGTTTTACCATAAGATTTTTGCAATCACATTCGATGAGACTTTTGCTCTGGCAACGGGGGTAAAAGCCAATCTCTATAATACATTGATCGCCGTTCTCACAGCGGTTACTATTGTTCTGGGCATGCGCATGATGGGGGCGCTGCTGATTTCAAGCCTTATTATATTCCCGGCACTGACTTCCATGAGGGTGTGCAGGACATTTAAAAGTGTGGTTATAAACTCGGCGGTCATCTCCGTCGTATGTCTGTTTATCGGTATTACTGTCTCCTACGTATGGGCAACACCGGCGGGCGCAAGTGTAGTTATTGTAAATATCGGTGCGCTGTTGATCTATACGATTGTGGGGGCAGTGAAGAATAAAACCTTTCAGTAAACAGATGGAAAGGGGGGGCGTATGTTAGGGATGGAGGCAGTATTCATGGCAGTCTTCGGTCTGGTATATTTTTTTCGAAAAGAGAGCGGCAGCAGGAAACCGCTTATATTTAAGGCACTGGCTACGTTTATGCCCGTACTGATGGCGCTTTCTTTTGCCGTATCTTCGCAGACTCCTATGGCTTGGTGGACCTTTGCCGGGATTGTCTGCTATATGGCTGCGGACGTACTTCTGGAAATATGGTTTCTGGCAGGCGTTGCCTCTTTCGGAGTGGGGCACATCTGTCTGATAACCGGTATTCTGCTGGATGGGTGTGGCTGGCGGAACGCAGTCATTTTGTTTGTAATTCTGTATGGGTTTATGTTTTTGATTCTCAGTCCTCACCTGAACAGACTGGAAAGACGGCTGCTGGTTCCGGGTTTTGTCTATGCGGCATTGCTTTGCTTCATGGCGGCTTTTATGGCGTCCTGGGGGATGAATGACGGCAGTATGCCGGGGATCATCAGAGGAGCAGGAGGGATCTTTTTTGTTATATCGGATACGATTCTGGGTTGGAGCTATTTGAGCGGGAAAAGAGCCCGCTGGCACAGCGCGGTACTTCTGACGCTTTATTATCTGGCTGTATATTTTCTGGCGGTCAGCCTGTACTGAGGAGGGCTTTTACTCCCGGGGCAAAAGCTCATGATTAGAATTCCGATTATATTTTATCATTGACAAAGTGAAAAGCAGACACTATAATAAGTATAACTTTCAGCAGTTTAAAGCTTACCCAAAGGGAATTGTATAACAGAGGCCCTGCGGGCAGATTTTTATATACTGCGGAATATGGATTGTGAAATGCAGTGATAAGGAGGAGTACATAATTACCGGAAGCTAAGAGAGAAGGCGGCAGGTGCGAGTCTTCGTGAAGGGATTGTGGAAGTAGCCTTTGAGCAGTGGACCGAACAGGTGGAAGCCCAAGTAAGCTCCAACGTGATTCCTACGTTACAGGGAAGCAGTATCGGACAGTGGTTCCCGTACTGACAGAGTGCAGAGAAGATTTCTCTGAATTTAGGTGGTAACACGGATTGGATATTCGCCCTAAGCTAGCAATAGCTTAGGGTTTTCTTATGATATAGGAAATTCCTTTGGAATTTCCTATATCACAAAAACCCTCCGGGGGATGCACACGCCGCGATAAGGTATATAGCCGCAAGGCGGCATCGCGGCGGCGCCAAAATGTGCAAACCCCTTATGAGTGGGGGAATGGGAAGCCCATGTGGGCTTGCCCGCTTTGTTTTGATTTAGGAAATTCAAGGAGGTATAAGTATGAGACAGATTTCAGGAAACAAATTATTGGTTAAGGCGCTGAAGGAAGAGGGGGTAGATACCCTGTTTGGCTATCCGGGGGCATGTACGATTGACCTGAGCGACGAACTATACAGACAGGATGATATCAGAGTGATCCTTCCGCGGCATGAGCAGGCCCTTGTGCACGAAGCGGATGCTTATGCCAGGACAACTGGAAAAGTCGGCGTATGCCTGGTTACAAGCGGGCCTGGGGCAACCAACCTGGTAACTGGCCTGGCAACGGCTAATTATGACAGTGTGCCGCTTGTATGTTTTACGGGGCAGGTAGCCAGACACCTGATCGGAAACGACGCATTCCAGGAGGTTGATATCGTAGGTATCACCAGAAGTATCACAAAATATGGGGTGACGGTCCGCAATAGAGAGGACCTGGGCCGGATTATAAAAGAAGCTTTTTACATAGCCAGTACAGGGAAACCGGGGCCGGTTCTTATTGATCTGCCGAAAGACGTGATGGCAGAACTGGGCAGTCCGGAATATCCTTCTGATGTCAACATCCGGGGGTACAAACCGAATACTAATGTACATATCGGGCAGCTGAAGAAGGCGATTAAGATGCTGAACAAGGCAAAGAAACCACTCTTTCTTGCAGGCGGCGGAGTCAATATCGCCAGAGCAAACAGCATTTTTACTGAGGTTGCAGAGAAGACGAATGTACCGGTAATAACGACGGTTATGGGGCGCGGAGCGATTCCGACGAATCATCCGCTGTACATAGGTAATCTGGGCATGCATGGTGCGTATGCAGCAAATATGGCAGTCAGTGAGTGCGACCTGCTTTTTTCCATAGGAACCAGATTCAATGACCGTATTACGGGTAAGCTTCATGCATTTGCCCCAAAAGCACAGATTGTACATATCGATATCGACACGGCGGCCATTTCCAGAAACATTCATGTAGATATCCCGATTGTAGCTGATGCTAAGGAAGCAATCTTGAAAATGCAGGAGTATGTTGAGCCATGCAATACAACGAAATGGCTGGGGCAGATCGGCGAATGGAAGACGAACCACCCCTTGGATATGAAGAAGCACGCCGAGATGGGCCCGAAAGATATTATAGACGAGATCAACCGGCAGTTTGATGAGGCCATTATTGTAACAGACGTGGGACAGCATCAGATGTTTGCTGCGCAGTATGCGGAGATCACCGAGAAGAAACGGATCATCATGTCCGGTGGGCTGGGTACCATGGGATATGGTTTTCCGGGAGCGGTCGGCGCCAAGCTGGGTAATCCGGATACGCCGGTCATCGCTATTTCCGGGGACGGGGGTATGCAGATGAATATCCAGGAGTTCGCAACTGCGGTGCTGGAAGAACTGCCGGTGATCCTCTGCGTATTCAATAATGCATATCTCGGCATGGTACGGCAGTGGCAGAAGCTGTTCTACGGGAAGCGATACGGCATGACAAACCTGCGCTCCGGTGCGCTTTTCCGCAGGACCGATGGAAAAGAGATGCCGGAATACACACCGGATTTCATAAAACTGGCAGAGAGCTATGGGGCAAAGGGGATCAGAGTCACCAAAACGGAAGAAATCTCTGCTGCCTTTGAAGAGGCAAAGAAGAACACGAAAACACCGACCCTGATAGAATTTATCATTGATCAGGAAGAGATGGTATTCCCGATGATCCAGCCGGGAGGGACTCTGGAAGAGATGATTGTGGACTGTTAGCATCGAAAGGAGAGAAGAGCATGGAGAACAATACAAAAAAAAGATGGATCTCATTATTCGTAGAAAACCAGGTGGGTGTCCTGTCTAAAATATCCGGTTTATTTTCCGGTAAATCCTATAATCTGGACAGTCTGACAGTGGGGACTACAGAGGATCCTACCATTTCAAGGATGACGATAGCAACTGTCAGCGATGATGAGACATTTGAACAGATTAAGAAACAGCTGAACCGGCTTGTGGAGGTAATTAAAGTCATAGATTTTACAGACATTTTTGTGAGAATGAAGGAAATTTTGTATGTAAAGGTCAGAAAATGCACACCGGAAGATAAGGTGCAGCTCTTTCAGATAGCAGAAACATTCAAGGCGAGAGTGATTGACTATGGTAAAGACAGCCTCCTGCTGGAATTCGTTCAGACAGCTACAAAAAATGATGCGGTCATTAAGCTCATGAAGGAAGAGTTTAAGAACATTGAAGTCGTACGCGGGGGCAGCGTCGGCATCGAATCCATCAGTATGATGGAGCGTTAAAGCGTGCCGGAAGCCGGGCGGTTAGATGTGTAACAGTTCTGGCTCGCATAAACTATTACGCCAGCGGAATAGCTTGTTAAGAAAAAACAGAGCGCACTCTTGAATTTTAGTGGGAGAAGTATTATAATTGGCTCATAAACAGTGATTTGCAGAATGAAAGCAGAGGATCGGAGGAGTTACAGATGGATAAGAAAAACATTGACTGGGAGAACCTGGGGTTTGCCTATATTGAAACGGACAAAAGATATGTGGCTGACTTTAAGGATGGCAAATGGAACGAAGGCGGGCTGATTGACGACCCTAATATTACGATGAACGAGTGTGCGGGCGTCCTGCAGTATGCACAGACAATCTTTGAGGGGCTCAAAGCATACACGACGGAGGATGGACATATCGTGGCGTTCCGCCCTAATTTAAATGCACAGCGTATGGTGGACTCCGCGAAGAGACTGGAGATGCCTGTATTTCCGGCTGAGCGTTTCGTAGAGGCGGTGGTGCAGACCGTAAAGGCAAACGCCGCCTATGTACCGCCCTATGGGTCAGGAGCAACCCTGTATGTCAGGCCTTACATGTTCGGAATCAACCCGGTGATCGGTGTAAAACCGGCTGATGAGTTTCAGTTCCGGGTATTCACAACACCGGTCGGCCCTTATTTTAAGGGGGGAGTAAAGCCTCTTACCCTGTGTGTATCTGATTTTGACCGTGCGGCTCCATGCGGGACCGGGCATATCAAGGCCGGACTGAATTATGCCATGAGCCTTCACGCAATCGTAACAGCACATGCAAATGGATTTGACGAGAACATGTATCTGGATTCTGCAACAAGAACAAAGGTGGAGGAAACCGGGGGAGCGAACTTTATCTTTATTACGAAAGACAACAAGGTCGTGACACCGCATTCAGATACGATCCTTCCTTCTATAACAAGACGTTCCCTGCTCTATGTGGCAGAGCACTATCTCGGCCTGGAAGTGCAGGAGAGGGATGTTTATCTGGAGGAGGTAAAAGACTTTGCGGAATGTGGACTCTGCGGTACTGCTGCTGTTATCTCTCCGGTTGGAAAGATTGTTGACCATGGGAATGAAATCTGCTTCCCGAGCGGAATGGAGAAGATGGGGCCGACAATCCAGAAACTGTACGACACACTGACCGGTATCCAGATGGGACAGATTGAGGCGCCGGAGGGGTGGATTCAGGTAATTGTATAGTAAAAAAAATGTGTAACAGTTCAGGCCTGCCTGAACTATCAGAGAAATGTAACATTATATGAAAAAGCAATCCTGACAGGCTGTTGACAGCGTATAGGGATTGCTTTTTGTATCTTATAGGAAAGCCTATAAGATACAAAGGCCCTCCCGGCGGGATGTGCACGCTGCGATAAGGTATATAGCCGCAAGGCGGCATCGCGGCGGCGCCAAAGCGTGCAAGCCCCTCATGAGTGAGGGGGGAAGCCCATGTGGGCTTGCCCGCTTTGTCATAGATTATCTCTCGGAGAACCGGTTGCGAACAGCTCTGTCTGAAGTGTCTCATTCATGTAGTATTTTGCATTGGATGCCATTACAACCTCTAGTTTGTTATACATCAGCGAACTGGACGGGTGAACCTTTTTAAGAAGATAACGGTGAAGAATTTTCACGGCAAAGTATCCCTGGTTAAAAGGTTCATGACAGATGGTAGCGGTGATATATTTATTTTTTAGCCGTTCAAATATATGTTCATTTAAATCATAGCCGACAATCACGGGAGCAGGGTCTAGGTTGAGAGCCTGCACCGCATCGGCCGTCTGTACAAGTGCGTCAAAACTGACATAGATACCCTGGAAATCCGGGGATTCCTTCAGGAGATCCAGCAGTACCTCATATACGCGGGAACCGTCACGGTTGAAACGTTCAATGCGTTTGATATTCAGGTGCTCATGCTTGGAGAGTTCCTTGCGGAAACCGGTGATCCTCTGTTCGATTGCATAAACCGAATCTTTCAGGGTCAGCACGAGCAGATCGGAGCGGTCCGGAAGAAACCGGGAAAATAATTCCCCTGCAAGGATGCCTGACTGAATATAGTCACAACCGATATAGCAGAGCTGATTGGCTGTGGGGATCTCCACGTTGATGATGACAACCGGGAATCCGCTGTTGGAAAGCCGGTCGATCTCGCTTGCCAGCATCCGGGGGTTATTCGGAGCAACGGCTATTCCGTCGTATCCTTTCTGAGGAAGGGTGCGGATTAGTTCCAGCTGCTCTTCCGGTTTCATCATATCGGTTACAAAATAATCCACAATAACGCCCTGGGACGCCAGATCGTTCTGGGCAGTGCTGACTCCGCTCTGAACCTGGGCCCAGAAAAATGCCGGCTGGGAGAAGACAATGACTGCAATGTGGAATTCCTTTTGCATCACCAGTGAGCGGGCGGTTTCATTCGGAATATAATTCAGTTCTTTGAGCGCTTCCAGTACCCTCTTACGTGTCTCGGGTTTTACATTGGGGTGGTTGTTGAGCACACGGCTCACGGTCCCCCTTGAAATTCCTAATTTTTTTGCTATTTCTGAGGTTGTCATTCTAAACTCCTTTACTTATTGCTTTTATACAGACGTCTACCGGATGGTGATGCTCCATGACTTTTCACATGAGCAGCCCAAAGGCAGTGAAATCAGATTTTTCTGCTGTTCCAGATCTTCGATAACTCCTTTTCGGGAAGGAAGGGAGCACCAGGGTTCGATACAAATATAGCCGGCTTCGGTTCTCGGGCAGTGCCAGAGTCCCAGATAAGGAAAGCCGTCGAACTGTACGTTCACAGAGTGAGGTGATTTATCTGAAGCAAGAGTGATCTCTGAACCGGCATTTTGAAGTATGAGTGCGTCTCGGTCAAACAAACTGTGTCTCAGCGCAAGCCTGCTGTCTGCGGCAAGCTTAAATTCCTCTGCCGCATCAGTTACGAAACAATCTTCTGAAAAAATCAGCTGCTCCGGACGGCAGCCGGACTCAAACTGCAGAACATAGTCTTCGAAGCACAGCGTCTGATCCAGAGGGACGAGGAATCCGGGATGCCCGCCCAGGCCAAAGTACATGGTTTCATCGCTGTGATTTTCGATGTGGTAGGTGATATGAAGTGTCTGTTCTTTCAATTCGTAGCAGATAGAAAAACGGAAGGAAAAAGGGTATTGCCTGATCGTTTCTTCTGTATCCTCGAAGTACAGTACAAGCCGGCTGTCGCTGCGGCTTTCGCATAACATTTCGGAATCTTTTAAAAATCCATGAATATCCAGGCTATAAGTTTTACCCCGGTAAGTATACTTCCCGTCCGTCAATCTTGCAACATAAGGAAAAATATTAGGCGCACGGTCCGCCCAGTATTCCGGATCACCCTGCCAGAGGTATTGTGTTTTATCTGGCGTGCAGATGGATTGAAGTTCGCCGCCGTGTGATGAGACATTAACATTTAAAAATGGATTGCAGATCGTATAGTTCATGTATAGAATCCTCCTTGTTTGATGGGCTTCAGACACAATACTTTTCCCAGAACGCTGTGAGTAAAGGCAGCGCCTCGTGCTCATAGTGAATGATTTTGACCGGACGGCTGAACTTTTCTGTGAGCTTTTGGGCAGCTTCACTGAGAGCAGTACAGGGAGACGTATACCACGCTTCACTCTTCAGTGTGTCTAAAGTTCTAATTTCCGTTATTGTACCATTTTCTACCAATAAAACAACATCAAACCAGATAAATTCTGATTTTGTTACAACAAAAAATACAATTTGCCTGTCATTTAAAAATTTTCCGGCATAATCCAGAGCTTTCCGGTAAAATGTGCCGGAACACTTTCTGCGGGAATAAATGTCGATCCCTTTATGGCAACTGTAATAATCTGTAATGAAGTCCAGATATTGCATTGTATTCTTCTCTTCCAGGCTGATACTCTGCACTGAGGTGTAGTAGTGGACAAGGGCAGCGTATTCAAGCACATGGATTTCGTCGATATCAGGATACAGCTCAAAAAGCCGGCAGGAAGGAAATTCTTCTGCCTGATATTTGGAAAAAGGAAGAGTGCAGGCCGTATTATCAGAATCTGCAGCTTTACTAATAATTCCCTGATCATGCAGGATATACAATATTTTGCGGCGTGGATTCAGATATTCCATCAGTTCACCCAAATGCCGCCAGGTGTAAGGATAAATGTCTAAATATTTGCAGTCAGGATGAATCATGGCAGTACCTCCCATATGCTGATCGAGTAGGCGGGCATACATAGAGAAATGGCATCGGTGCCCTCTTTGCGGCCGGCATTGTATTTAGGTTTAAAGGTTTTCTTTCCCGAGAATTCTATGGTGCATTCCTGTGTGCGGCTGAGTGTATTTGCAGCCCAAAGGAAAACCGTCTCATCCCGGTAATGGCAGCTAAGTTCAATCCCCTCGTCCCGGGTTTTGAATGGAACGGGAATATCGAGTTCATTTAAAAGCTGGGCATCCACCTTGGTACAGAGACGGACATTGTCCAGTCCTGCAGCCTTTTCCAAAATGTTACAGGGGAACATTTCCATGTTAAGATAAGGAAGTCCGGGCCCCAGAATCAGTGTTTTCCCGGCGTGTGCGTATGAAGCGAGTGCATCTTGTGCAGCTTCGGACATGAAGTCGTAGGAGGATGCAAAAATATAGTCATACGAAAGCATTTTTTGGACGGGAAGGTGGGTGTCGCTGATGTTGAAATCGATTTGCAGGAGCGAAAGTTCCCGGATTGTATTTTCGATCCAGAATTCGGAAGCCCAGTGCGAGTTATCTTCATCAAAGTGTTCGAAACCAAATATATTTCCGATGGAAAACAGTTCCGAAGGAAGATTGAATCCGGGAGCGAAGGTATTCACATCCAAAGGGGCAAAGTCCATGGAGGATAAAACGGCTTTTATCCGGGCACAATCATAATTCTTCAATACAAGTACTTTTGGTTTTCTAAAGAATTCCCAGTACCTGTTCTCGTATAAGAAATTCTGGAAGCGCCTGTAGAATTCGAAGTAACCGCTGCGTATCCGGTTATCTCTTGTAATGGGACTGCCCTGCCACCGGTCTCTCTCCACCAGCATATAATAATTAATTGCTTTCAGTCCGTTCATAAATGCATAGTATGTGGTAAATTCCTCCTCTTCCGGCAGAAATGTTTCGGGAAATTCAAACCAGACCCCGCTTCCGTATTCCGGCACAAAGGGCAGTATACTGCTTCCGCTCATATAGCGTATCTTTTCCCTGATTGGTTTTAGGGCGGTACGGTTCGGATACATGTCAATCCCGCAGATATCCACGCATTCGCGTTCGATACGGATGTTATCAACAGGCGTGTAGTAATGGTAACCGGTATTCTGATAAAAAGGCAGGCAGACCCCTCTTTCCCTCCACATATCTGCGAAACGGCGCAGACACATGCATATCTGAAATTCTTTGTATTCTGCCCAGTCCAGATAATAAGGAAGATCCTCTCTGCAGGAACCAGAGAAGCCATGTGGCGGCTCTATCTCACTGAATTCCTTCCAGGAACTTCTGTATACGCTGTTCAGAGTCTCGATGGAAGTGTATTTGTCCTCCAGCATTGTGCGGTAAAGCGCCACAGAGTCAGGGTGGTAATCGGAAACATAAGGCTGCTCCCTGAAAAAATAGCAGGTTTCATTATCAGACTGTATTGCAATTATATTGCCGTTTGGATAGGTATGTTTTCTTATAATCGGAGCGAGCGCATCGAAATACACTTCAACTTCCCGGTAAAAAGCCTCACTGGCATAACTGGGCACCGGGATCACCTTGGGCGAGTGAGGGAGGTTTACCGGCGTACGAAAAGGGGAACGGGCCTGAATGGCTGTATCATACACGATTCGTTTCGGGTAGCCAAAATAAGTCATCTCCGAGTTAATGTGGGGACCCGGGCGGACGTGAACAAAAAGACCGAGCTCTTCACACAGCGTAAGAAACGCATCCAGATCCTTTCTTTTATCAATCCTTCCGAAATCAAATTCCCCGCGGGAGATTTCATGTACTGACCAGGGAATGTAAGTTTCTATAATATGGAAACCCATTTTCTTCACGTTTTCCAGAATATCCTTCCATAACGTGCGGTCCAGCCTCCAGTAATGCACGGCGCCGGAGTAGAGTGGTAGCAGTTCGCCATCCAGCGAAATGCCTTGAGGTGTAACTTCTGCTCTTTTTTTCATGATACGTACTCCTTTTTAAAAACTGAATGTTACAAAATGTTACAAAACAAGGATTTGTATAATTGTATTATAACATTTGTAATATTAAGAATCAATATTAAAAAACTCAATCTGCTATTTTGACGAAAAAAACAGTTATAAATTGGTATATTTGCACATAAAAAATCAATTAACAGGACTGGGAATGTACGATATGATAAATAAAACAATATTACACGTGTACAAAACAAAAGTGGAGGAGAAACAATGAAGAAAAAGAGAATGATTGCGGTTCTGTTAACCGCAGCGATGGCAGCAACCATGTTTACAGGCTGTAAAACAAAAGCTCCCGAATCAGAGAGCACGGAAAGCAAGGCAGACAGCGGAAAAAAAGTTCTGACATTTAATACGAACTCCTGGGCTGCGCCGCAGAACGTTCCGGGTCTGCAGGAGCTATTTGACCAGTGGGAGGAGGAGAATAATGCAGAACTTGAAATCACGATAGGAACGGATGATTACCTTCCAAAGCTTCTGCAGGATATTAATGCAGACAATGTGGCCGATATTTGTATGGTAGACGGCTCGAATCTGGCGGAAGTAGACAAAACCGGCGCAATGGTATCTCTGGATCAGTGGTTTACCGAAGAGAAAAGGGCGGAACATTATCCCTACGCTGCAGAAGGAAGCATGGTAGATGGAGAAGCAAAAGCAGTCTGGTTCCACGGCGGTCTCTGGAATCTTTATTACAGAGAAGACATTTTAAAAGAGGCGGGATATGACGCACCTCCGAAAGATTGGGACGAGCTGCTGGAAATGGGGAAAAAGCTGACGGTTGACGAAGACGGCGACGGCGTAATTGACCAGTATGGGCTTGGGATTCCTGCGTTTCCGGATGCCGTTACCTCTTGTACACTCCTGCCGTGGTTCTGGGGGCATGGTGAAGGCGCTGAGCTGACAGACGGAAAAGAAAAAGTGATATTCGGTGAAGGCAAGAGCTTTGATGCGATGCTTGATACCATGCAGTTCATTCAGAAACTGATTGATGAGAAGATCGTGGCCGAGGATATTGCATCTGTGAAGTTTTCAGACGTAGAAGCTAATTTTGTAGGCGGTCAGACGGCTATGGCTATTCTCGGAAACTGGCATTACCCTCTGATGAAAGATTCCGGCGGCGAAGAGTTTATCTCTAAGGTTGGTATTGCGGATATTCCGGCAGTTCCGGGGCAGGAGCCGTGCACAACAGCCGGAGGCTGGACACTTGCTATGTTTACCGATGACCCGGAGCAGCAGGAGCTTGCCTGGAGCTTCATAGATTTCTACAGAAGTGTGGAGGTACAGACACTTTTCACCAGAATCGGACAGATGTCAAGTCTGTTGGAAGTATATGAGCAGGATGAATTCAAGAATGACCCTGTTTGGCAGGCGTATTCCCAGGGCCTCTATGCGGCTAAGCCAAGAGATGCAGTAGCATTCTACAGTGCTGCAGACGAATCTTTTAAAGAGATTGTACAGAGTGCGGCTACCGGAGAGACTGATCTGGAGGGTGTTATCAAAGAAGAGGCAGAGAAAGCACAGAAATCGGCTGATGAGATTATGAAGCAGTAGAAATTGAACGAACGTGGAAATGGCTCATTTCAAATTTGCAAATGAGCCATTTTACGTAAAGGTTCAGACAGGTTTGAACCTTTACCATTTTCCAATAATAGCGAGGTGCAAGATGGGAAAATTTATTAGGAAGCATATATACCTGGTTTTCATATTACCTGCATTAATATGGATTGGGATTTTTACGATTTATCCGTTTTTCTATTCCTTCTATATTAGTGTAACAGACCTGAATCTACTTCGGATGGGGACTGAGGAAATCATCGGCATGAAGAACTATGTGGAACTGTTCCAGAACAAAGATTTCATACACAGTTGTGTTGTATCGCTGAAGTTCTCGGCAGTTGTAGTTGTGGGGCAGTTTACCCTTGGGTTTGCACTTGCCTTTCTTTTTCAGAAAAAGAGACCTTTTTCTGGTATCGGGAGAACAAGCGTCATACTGCCGTGGGTCGTACCGCCGGTGGCTCTTGGCCTTATGTGGAAATGGATTCTAAGAAGCGGAAAAATGGGGCTTTTGAATGCGGTATTAATCCAGCTCGGCGGCAGTCCTAAAGACTGGCTTGGCAGTGATATGGCCCTGACTACCTTAATGTTTGTCACTGTCTGGATCGGAGTTCCATTTACCTTTATGCTTGAGATGGCGGGGCTGCAGAAGATTCCGGGAGAGCTTTATGAAGCAGGCGCCATAGACGGCGCAAACGGGTTTCAGAAATTTATATATTTAACAATACCTATGATGAAGAGTACATTTTTGATTAACCTGATTATGATCACAATCGGTACCATCGGGTACTTTGATATTATATATGCCCTGACAGGGGGCGGACCTAAAAATGCCACAGAAGTACTGCCGCTGTACATGTATAATTCGGCATTCAAGTTCCACCAGCTTGGGCAGGGAGCGGCTATGGCTGTCATCATGCTCCTCATAAGCCTGATACTTACCGTTGTATATATGTTTGTATTTAAGGGGGAAAGTGAAGAATGAGAAAATGGAAAAAGAAGGCCAGGCCGGTCGGAGTTTACATATTGTATATCCTTGTAATATTAGCTTTTCTAACACCAATATACTGGGTAATCATCACGTCCTTCAAACAGCCCGGAGATATGTTTGCTTATCCCCCGCAGTGGTATGTGTCTAACGGAACCCTTGCCCATTATAAAAAGGTGCTGCTTGAAACCATGATGCCGATAGGATTTCGGAATTCCTTTATTATCAGTTCTGCGACTGTTCTGATTGCGGGGGTTTTGTCTGTACTGGCAGCGTATGGGTTTTCCAGATATAAGTTCAAGGCAAATAAACCGCTGATGCTTCTGCTTCTGATAACGAAGATGCTTCCGGCGAGTGTATTGATTGTTCCGCTGTACGTTATGATGAACAATATGAGGCTTCTGGATACATTTCCGGGGATTATAGCCGTATATGTATCCATAAATATTCCGTTCTCAGTCTGGATACTCAAGTCGTTTTACGATTCCATACCAAAAGAACTGGACGAGGCGGCGCTGATTGACGGCTGTTCTACGTTCGGAACATTTACGAAAATATTATTACCGCTTACGATGCCGGGAGTTATCGCAACTTCGGTCATTACATTTTTTACCTGCTGGAATGAATTTGTTATTGCCATGACGCTGACCTCCAGCACAAAGATCCAGCCGATGTCAATCGGACTGTACACATTTATGACAGAACAGGGCGTAAAATGGGGCCCGATAACCTGTGCGACAGCGATTGCGATATTTATACCTGCCGTGCTGTTTATCATCTTCCAGAAGCATTTTATTTCCGGCATGACAAGCGGAGCAGTGAAAGGATAGGCGCGTCCAGAAAAGGGCGGTTGGTTTAGTGGGTGGAAATCCCATACGGCAAGGTGTAGCGAGCCACCGTTAGCGAG